>NZ_CAXUBY010000012.1:0-77412 GCF_964249515.1 Eubacterium sp. 3_1_31 | reverse complement strand
TTATATAGCTTAATGAATTCCCAAGAAAGGAAGATATTATTTAATTACCTGTTTCTTGGGTAATTAAATAATACAAGATGTAAAGATGGATGCAAATGTAAAGGAAATTATCAAAATTAAAATGGAAGCCTGTAAAAAGGCATTAGAGAAGAATGGTATGAAAGCGTATCTTGTGGAAGATGCACAGGCTGCCAGAGAATTAGTGAATGCGATGATCAAAGATCATGAAACAGTATGTGATGGTGGGACGATGACATTACAAGAAACCGGTATTTTGGATATGCTAAATCATCGTGATCTTGTGTTTCATTCACACAGTGATCCTACGATGACACGGGAACAAAGTGATGCAGAGGCACGTAAAGCATTTTCAGCAGATACCTTTATCGCCAGTACCAATGCGGTAACTTTGCAAGGAGAATTGGTGAATATCGATGGTCATGGAAACCGGGTCAGTGCTATGATTTTTGGACCGAAGCAAGTCATTATCGTAGCCGGGTATAATAAGATTGTCGAAGATGAAGAGGCGGCAAAGAAACGTATCCGTGAAATTGCTGCTCCAGCCAATAGTGTACGCTTGCATAAGCAGACACCTTGCAGCAAGACAGGAAGCTGTCAGGATTGTTACAGTAAAGATCGCATATGCAGCAGTTATGTTAAGATCAACTATGATAAGGAAGATCGTATCCGCGTAATTTTGATTGCGGAAGCATATGGGTATTAAAAACGATCACGAAAAAAGAGATGAGGAAAAAAGCGTAAAGTATTATCTCATAAGCTTTCTATCATCTCTTTTCTTATGCTATTTTATGCAATAGATAAGGTGTTTAGCAATACTATTGCAAAGAGTGTGAGCTAAGCTTCTCTTGTTATAAGTAAGCGTTTACTCTTTCAAGATCCGTAACACCATTCGGATTATCTTTCCGCATGTTTTCTAAAAGAATAGGAATTTTTGATGGATCTTCTCTAATTGCACAAGCCTCTTCCCATAAAATGCCGACTAATTGTAAATAAGTGACAAGTCCATGAACGCTTTCTACTTCAGGAATCTCATTGTCTTTTATGATAAGTAGCGATGTGATCTTACTATCAGAGCCTCGCTTGATTGGTTCTTGATTACCAAGCACATATTGATTTTCTTCAAAAAAGCGCTTTGTCGTATAGGTATAACGGGCAAGATTTCCCAACATATTACAAGCCCATACACAATCTTCACTGCTATGTTCTTGCAGCTTCATGGTCATTTCATAGCCCCAGCGACTATATGTTTGTCCAAATGCCTGTTCATCGCCATATAGATTGGTCATGCCATAGGTAACAATATGTTGATATCCTTTTGGTGAAGTATAAATACTATAGCCATCCAAATATTCATTTCCTCCAAATAATGCACGAGATGTTAATGTAGTTGCGTAATGTTTTGGCTTTTGATTAGGATAACATTTGGCAAAACTATCCTCAATCACTTCCCAACCCGGCGCAAAATCTTCATCAGCTAATGCTTTTCGATAATCCTCAAATCGCATTCCTGCTACAATCTTTTCCTTACCATGTGCATGGACAATTTTCTTTTTCGGTTTATGAAAAATACGCATAAGGATCCCTCCCTGTTTTTATTTTACCACAAGTGGCTTTGCATACTTTTGTTTTTTATAAAAAATACGAATAAGGCGTTTCAACATACCCATACTAAAGATGAAAAAGGAGTGATGATATGTTTGAACATAAGAAAAAGTTATTGCATCCAGTAAAAGTAGAACGTCCAAATCCGCAATATGCAGTACTAATGCAGGAGCAGTTAGGTGGAAACAATGGTGAATTAAAAGCAGCTTTACAGTATTTATCTCAGAGCTTTCGTGCAAAAGATCCTGTTTTTAAAGATTTATTCTTAGATATCGGTACGGAAGAATTAAGCCATATGGAAATGGTGGCAGAAACGATTAATTTATTAAACGGCGGTGATGTTGATTACAAAAAGGTTGAAAATGGTGAATTAGAAACAATGGTAACCTTTGGTTTAAATCCGGCTTTAGTTAACTCAAGTGGAAATCCATGGACAGCTGATTATGTTACCGTGACTGGCGATTTAGCAGCTGATTTATTAGCGGATATTGCCAGTGAGCAGCGTGCCAAAGTCGTTTATGAATACTTATATCGCCAGATTGACGATAAGTATGTAAAGGAAACAATCATGTTTTTACTTGAGCGTGAAGAAGCGCATAATGCATTGTTCTGTGAGGCGTTGAATAAGATTACGGATGATGGCAGTAACCGTAACTTCGGTATGAGTGAAGATAGTCGTTTGTATTTTGACTTATCGAAGCCAGGACGTTATTTTGATGACCCAGATCCTAAACCGGTAGAAATGGCAAACGCCAAAAAAGGAAAAACGACTGCGAAAAAGAACTAGTGAAAACACTTGGCATGGTGAAGTATTCCCAACTTCATCATGCTTTTTCTATAGGAATGAAGATGTTTATCGAAAAGTTTAAAGATTTACTGAATACGGATGCTTTTCTTTTCGATGATTCAGGTGCTTGCTCATCCATCTGATAATAAAGAAAAAGGGCCTAAGCCCTTTTATTCTTCATCTGCTAAACGTACTTCACTGACACCGGCAATCTCATCCATGATAATTGCCTCAATGCCATCCTTTAAGGTATCACCGATGGACATGCAGCCAACACAGGCTCCTAACAAACGTACACGAACGATGCCATCCGTGAAAGAAACATATTCTACATCGCCACCATCGCGCTGAATGTAAGGACGAATTTTTTCAATAACATTGCGTATTTCATCTTCTTTATTAATCATACATTCACCTACTTTCTATAAATGCAGCAGCTGATACATAAGTAAAGATACGAAAAAGCCTAAGATCATGCCGCCGATAATTTCAACAAATTTATGTCCTAAAACACTTTTGATTTTTTCATGATAAATCGGATCATTTAATTTCAGACCCTTCATACCTTCCAAATCTGATATAAGCTGTTTGGTCAGCTGTATGTTTCGCCCTGCATAATAACGTACATTTGCAGCATCATAAATAACAATGAAACTGAATACACATGTAATCGCAAAATAGGTGGAATCAAAGCCTTCACTCAATCCAATTGCCATCGTCAATGCAGTGACCGTGGAACTATGAGAGCTGGGAAATCCTCCGCATGCAATACATTGATGAATATCTACTTTCTGTGTACGCAAATAAAGGACAACAGGTTTTAAGACCTGCGCCAATACATTGGCAAATAAAGCTGCCAGCAGGGGATATATGGAACTCATGCAAGTATCACCTCATTAAAGAGAAAAAGTTCTCGTCTTCATTATTATAGCACAAAAACCAAAATTATTGATAGTTGTCTGCTTTTTGCCAGCAATTTCTCTTCCTATGATGTAATGTCATATAAAACATATGGAAAGGACTGTTAATTTTAGAAAAGAACGTGCTATAATTAACACGAGCGAAATGAGGTGAGTAGATGCATTATATGGTTGGTGAAGTCGTTGAAGGGGTGATTACCGGCATCAAGCCTTATGGGGCATTCGTCTATTTAGATAATTGTCATAATGGACTGATTCATATTTCCGAAATCAGTGAACGCTTTGTCCGTGATGTGCATACGTATGTGAAAATTAATCAGCGGGTAAAAGTGAAAATTCTTGATATTGATGAAGATGGCACCCACTTCAAACTGTCTTTAAAAGCTGTAGAGGCAAAGAAAGCTCGTTCTATGCGCAAACGCAAGATCATTCATGAATTGCCAAAGATGGAAATAGGATTCACATCCTTGGCAGAAAAGCTGGATTCATGGATTGAGGATGCAAACAGATAAAGGAGAAAAAGCATATGATGAAATTAGACACTACGCATGCATTTTTAAAAGAAGACGTAAAAAGCTATCAGGAAGTCGTTAATAAATATCACGAACAGCTGATGAAGCGTACCGGTAAAGGGAATGACTTTGTAGGTTGGGTAGAATGGCCGCATACCTATGATAAAGAAGAGTTTGACCGTATGAAGAAGGTTGCCCAAAAAATCCGTGAGAAATGTGATGTTTGTATTGTTTGTGGTATTGGTGGTTCTTATCTGGGAGCACGTGCTGCTATTGAAATGATCAATGGCTTGTATGCTGATAAAAAACCAGAAATTATCTTTATGGGAAATACATTCTCCAGTACGTATATCGCACAGGTCCTGAATTATATAAAAGATAAGGAAGTTTGTGTAAACGTTATTTCTAAATCCGGAACAACGACGGAAACAGCATTGGCTTTCCGTTTACTGAAACAGTTCATGGAAGATAAATATGGAAAAGACGGTGCACGTGAAAGAATTGTTGCGACAACCGATAAAGCACGGGGAACATTGAAGGCAATCGCTGATAAAGAAGGCTATGAAACTTTTGTAATTCCAGATGATATCGGTGGACGCTTTTCTGTTATCACACCGGTAGGTTTATTCCCAATCGCTGTAGCCGGTATCGATATTGATGCCATCATGACTGGTTTACAGAAGGCATATGAAGATATGGCGGATCCTGATCTGGCTAAGAATGATGCTTATGCATATGCAGTCTGCCGTCGCATTTTAGAGAATCAGGGCAAAAATGTGGAAATGCTGGTAAGCTATGAATCACAAATGACCATGGTTGCGGAATGGTGGAAGCAGCTGTTTGGTGAAAGTGAAGGTAAGGAAGAAAAAGGAAACTTACCAACAAGTGCAAACTTCTCTACCGATTTGCATTCTTTAGGTCAATTTATCCAAGAAGGTAAAAAAGTACTGTACGAAACCTTGTTGTTAGTAGAAAAACCAACGTTGGATATCACTTTCCCAAGTGATCCTGACAATGCGGATGGCATGAATTACTTAGCAGGTAAATCGGTTGATTGGGTAAATAAGATGGCAGCAAAAGGTACTTTAGAAGCGCATGAAGTAACTGGAAATGTACCAAATCTGATTATTACGATGCCTGATATGAGTGCGGAAAGCTTTGGTTATATGTGCTATTTCTTCTTCCGTGCTTGCGCTATGACTTGTTATATGTTGGATATCAATCCATTCAATCAGCCAGGTGTAGAAGTTTATAAGAAGAATATGTTCCGTTTATTAGGTAAGAACTAAAAAAGCAAATAATAAATCCTAAAAAAGTGCTGTAGCAGGCACTTTTTTTAGGATTTAAATGAAAGTAATACGTAAAGTTAAAGCACAGAAATCATATTCCATGCTGATACTATGCTATACTAAATTATAAAGTTTGTAACGTTTTTATTAGGTTGCGGTACATATAGGTGGAAGGAGGAAAACATAGATGATAGAAGAACTGTATGAAGCATATCACAAGGATGTCTATATCTATATTTACTCCTTGTGTCATGATGCCAGTTTAAGTGAAGATCTGACATCGGAAACGTTTTACCAGATGATCCTATCCTTGCCGACTTTCAAAGGAAAGGCAAGTCTGAAAACATGGTTATTTTCGATTGCCAGGCATGTGACATTCAAAGAATTACGAAAACGTAAAAAAGAAGTGCACTATGATGTCTTGCAAGATGGTTTTGTTGTTGCCGATAAAGATAGGCAACATGACTATGAAGCGCTGATGGAGCAATTGATGGAATGGATGCAGACACAGCCTCTACGAGCAAGAGAAATATTTAAAATGAAACAAGAGGGGTATTCCTATGTGGAAATCGCAGCATTTTTACAGTTAAATGAAAACTCTGTGCGAGTGATTGATTATCGTAATCGTCTATATTTGCGTCAAAAATTAAGTGAGGAGGGATATCATGAAAGATGAATGTCAAATCGTACAAGATCTGCTACCGTTAGTCAAAGATGATGTAGCCAGTGAGGCAAGCATAGTCTTTGTACAAGAGCATTGCCGCCATTGTGAAGAATGTAAAAAGCTGTTGGCGCAGGAAAACATTACCGTCAATTCCCAAGCAATTAAAAAGAAATTAGTAAAACGTTTGCGTATCATGATGGTGGGTGTAATTTGTTTGATGATCCTTTTCGCTTGTTCTTTCTCAGCAACACAATACCAGTTTCATAATTTTCTGCTATTGCCAATAATCGGCGCCTTGGGGTATTGGCTATTGAAACGCTATGTCTTCCTATTATATCTAATGATTCCCATCATGCATCTATTATTAGAAATGATAGATGCATCCTATCAAGAAGCCTTGCTGCCTTATACGCTAATATATTGGTTTTTTATGAGTATTGGCATTCTTATTTATGCTGGTTATGCGTATGCCTTAAGGAGGGAAAACTCATGAAAAAGAAAGTGTTAAAAGTGATTGCATTCATCATCGCAACAGCCGGAGTCATCTTTTTGTTACTGCTTTATAATAGCTTTAATGGTAATTTTATCGCAAAAGAAATAGCAACCAGACATATGAAAGAATATTTAAAAACACATCATACAGAATTAGATATTGCAGATTATGAGGTATCCTATAATTTTAAATCCGGTTCATATGTTATGAAAATAGATGTGGCAAACAGTATAGATAAAGACTTTCGATTATCTTATCGAGGTGATATAGGTATTCAAGATGATTATGATTGGATGGTCTTAGAAAAAGGCAATATGCAAAATCGGGTAGCAGCATTTTTAAATGAAGAAAGATTTGAGCAGCCGGTTTTTGCGCTTGTGGAAAAGCAAGATCTAGATTATATCCTATTACAGATCAAAGATGAAGATAAAGAAAAGGTATTCCCATATGCGAAGATAGCGAATGATACACCGACGGAGACCATTGTGAAAACACAGCCAATCACTTTACGTATTTATGTGAAATCAGAAGCAGCGCAAAAAAAGTATCAAACGAAAAAGATACAGAAACAATGCAAACAAGCGTATGAAAAACTCGGTGTTCATGTTGTGGAAGTGGAAATCGTGTATGTCAACAAACCATAGGGTAAAAAGGAGCTATATACGGCAAACATAGTGAGCATATAGAAGCGTTTCTTTTGTTCGTGTAATGCATGTAAGTACCTTATCAAAAACGAAAAGGTACTTACATGCGAATGGAGTAGCTATTTTTTATTATGACTGGAACTTGTCCTTTAAATTTTGCGAATTTTGTCGAAATTATTTTAGCATGCGAAAAAACCTTTGTTCATAAGCTGTTATTAGTTTTTAGCGAGTGAGAAAGGAAGGGATAGTGAAATTAGCACTAGGAAAACACACGAAACTTTGGTATAATGTAAGCAAGTAAATGTAAACGATTACATAAGAGGAGGAATGCTTGATGAGTAAAAAGTATGTTTACCTTTTCAGTGAAGGAAATGAAAACATGCGTGAGCTGCTTGGTGGTAAAGGTGCCAATCTGGCAGAGATGATGAATCTTGGAATGCCTGTGCCTTATGGTTTCACAGTCACAACCGAAGCCTGCAATCAGTACTATGCAGACAATGAAACTATTAATGAAGGAATTCGCAAAGAAATTTTTGAATATTTAATGAAATTGGAAGAACTGGCTGGAAAACAGTTTGGTGATCCAAAGAATCCATTGTTAGTATCCGTAAGATCTGGTGCGCGTGCATCTATGCCAGGCATGATGGATACCATTTTAAATTTAGGTATGAATGATGAAGTGGTAGAAGGTGTTGCCAAGCTGATGGACAATCCTCGTTTCGCTTATGACTCTTACCGCCGTTTTATTCAGATGTTTGCTGATGTTGTCATGGGTTTAAACAAGGCTAAATTTGAAGAGATCATTGATGAAATGAAAGAAACAAAGGGCGTTGAACAGGATACGGAATTAGATGCTGAAGATATGAAGGTCATGGTAAAACGCTTTAAGAAGTTCTATCAGGAATCTCTAGATGAGGAATTCCCATCGGATCCTAAAGAACAATTGTATCGTGCAATCGAAGCTGTTTTCCGTTCTTGGAACAACCAACGTGCGATTTTCTATCGTAAGATGAACGATATTCCGGGTGATTGGGGAACTGCGGTAAATGTGCAGATGATGGTATTTGGTAATATGGGTGATGATTGCGGTACCGGTGTTGCCTTTACACGTAATCCAAGTACCGGTGAAAACAAGCTGTATGGTGAATTCTTGATGAATGCGCAGGGCGAAGATGTTGTAGCCGGTATCCGTACACCACAGACCATTGATCAATTAAAGGTAATTGCACCTGCTGCTTATGATAAGTTTGTAGAAATCTGTTCTACCTTAGAAAAACATTACAAGAATATGCAGGATATGGAATTTACGATTGAAAAAGGTAATCTATTCATGTTGCAGACGCGTAATGGTAAACGTACAGCAGCTGCCGCATTAAAGATTGCTTGTGACATGGTAGATGAAGGTATGATCACCAAAGATGAAGCATTGATGATGGTAGAACCTAAACAGTTGGATGCCTTATTACATCCACAATTTGATGCAGAAGCTTTAAAGAAGGCAAAACCAATTGCATCGGCATTGCCTGCTTCTCCTGGTGCAGCTTGCGGACAGATCGTTTTCTCTGCTGAAGAAGCAATCGCGGAAACAGCATTAGGACATAAGGTTATCTTAGTTCGTTTGGAAACTTCTCCGGAAGATATTGAAGGTATGCATGTATCTGAAGGTATCTTAACCGTGCGCGGTGGTATGACATCTCATGCAGCTGTCGTAGCTCGTGGTATGGGTGCTTGCTGCGTATCCGGTTGTGGTGATATCGCGATTAATGAAGAAGAAAAATATTTTGAAGTAAAAGGAAACCGCTATAATAAAGGCGACTATATTTCTCTAGATGGTTCTACTGGTAATGTGTATGGTGAAAAGATCAAGACTGTGCCAGCAGAAATCTCCGGTGACTTTGAACGTTTCATGAATTGGGCAGATGAACGCCGGACGTTAAAGGTTCGTACAAATGCCGATACGCCTCGTGATGCACAACAGGCAGTGAAGTTCGGTGCGGAAGGTATTGGTTTGGTTCGTACGGAACATATGTTCTTTGAAGGTGATCGTATCAAAGCGGTTCGTGAAATGATCGTTTCTAAGACAGAAGGTCAAAGAAGAAAAGCGCTGTCGAAATTATTGCCTATGCAAAGAGGCGACTTTGAAGGTATTTATGAAGCAATGCAAGGTATGCCGGTAACCATTCGTTATTTGGATCCACCTCTGCATGAATTCTTACCAACAAGCTCTTATGATATTGCACAGTTAGCAAAAGATATGAAGATCGATCTGGATGAATTGAAAAATGTTATCAGTGGACTTCATGAATTTAACCCTATGATGGGACATCGTGGTTGTCGTTTGGCTATCTCTTATCCGGAAATTGCCGAAATGCAGACAACAGCGGTTATTGAAGCAGCAATTAATGTAAACAAAAAACATCCGGATTGGAACATTGAACCGGAAATCATGATTCCATTAGTTGGTGATAAAGCAGAATTGAAATATGTAAAAGATGTTGTCGTACGTACAGCAGATGAAATTTTAGCAAGAGAAAATATTGATATGAAATACCATGTTGGTACCATGATCGAAATTCCTCGTGCAGCATTATTGGCAGATGAAATTGCCGAAGAAGCTGAATTCTTTAGCTTTGGTACAAACGACTTAACACAGATGACATTTGGTTTCTCTCGTGATGATGCCGGTGGATTCTTGAATGATTACTATGAAAAGAAAATCTTTGAACAAGATCCATTTGCCAGAGTTGACCAAAAGGGTGTCGGCAAACTTATCGAACTGGCAGTAGCCGGCGGACGTAAAACACGTCCAAACATCAAGCTTGGTATTTGTGGTGAACATGGTGGAGATCCAAGTTCTATCGACTTCTGTCATCGTATGGGATTGACCTATGTATCCTGTAGCCCATTCCGTGTACCAATTGCACGTTTAGCTGCAGCACAGGCCGCTATTACGAACGGATAAACTTATGGAATAGTAATTTCCTAATATCAAATAAGGAAGATTAAAGTCATAAATCGTCATTAATGATTTTAACGCTTCCTTTTTCTTTTTAGTGAAAGAAAATTTATGAGAAAGTGATACTTCCTTTAAAATTGCTTTAGATGATGCAAAACATCATGATTGTGACTTCTAATATTATCGAAAGATAAAGGAAAACAGCAAATCGGATAAAACGGTTATGCCGCATCACATGTTAAGGTTAAAAAACACGGTAAGTGATACTAGGTGGTATCGTTCACGTTTATGATATAGATTCATAAAAAATCTAATAGTTATTTTTGAGCGGCTTTGTTATAATGTAAAAAAAGAAATAGTGTGAGGGTATATGGAAAAATTAGAAATTTATGGTACATTAGGTCCAGCATGTGCAAACAAAGAAATACTGAAACAGATGTTTTTCAGTGGTATGAATGGTATTCGATTGAATTTATCACATGTGAATTTAACAGATAGTCAAGAATGGCTGACAATCTTACATGAGGCCGCAGGAGAAGCAAATGTGGAACCAAAACTGTTGATCGATATGAAAGGGCCGGAATTGCGTATAGGAAAATTAGATAAGCCTATACATTTAATCGAAGGAGGTATCGTTTGTTTGGGAACAGAAATAGCAGTTCCTGAACAAGTTTATGGACATGTACCGGTTGGGCAAAGGATTTTATTAGACGATGGTAAATTCTTATTGGAAGTGCAGGAAGTAAAAGGAAAAAATATTATTTGTAAGGTTCTTCATGGTGGTGAACTCACTTCTAGAAAATCTTTGGCACTGCCGCATCAGCATATCCAGATGCCGGTTTTGACACCAAGTGATATGGAAAATCTGCGCCTGGCTAAAAAATATGGAATTACGGGTATTATGCAGCCTTTTGTCAGAAATGCAGAAGATTTAAAAGCATTGAAACAAATAGTGAGAGAATTGGATGCGGAATCTTTAGAAATTTATGCAAAGATTGAAAACATGGATGGAGTCAGACATTTAACAGAATTGCTGCCCTATTGCGATCATATTGTGATAGCACGTGGAGATTTAGGCAATGCCATGCCATTGTATGAATTGCCGATGGTACAAAAACATATCCAGGATATTTGTCATGCTTATCATAAGCCTTATATGGTCGTAACACAGATGTTGCATTCTATGATGACACAACCAACGCCTACACGCTCTGAGGTGAGTGATATTTTTTATGCGGTATATCATGGTGCATCTGGAATTATGCTGACAGGAGAAACAGCAGCTGGAGCTTATCCGAAAGAAGCTATGTCATTTTTTGCACAAACGGCACGTTCGGCTCAAAACGTATTGAAAAGGGAAGCAGCAAATCAGAAAATTCAACATTGAAAATATTTTCAGAAAAAAATTAAATGAAATTTACTTTTTCTGTTGACATTTTACATAGAATGATATATCCTTTTGGTAATGATGAAATAGCATTGATCGGGACCAGATGAAAGATACGTCACACCGTAGAGAATTGCCGGCTGGTGAAAGGCATGTGGACACTGGAATCAACTCACCCGTGAGCTGTGATCTGAACATGCATTGCATAAGTAAGCATCACCGGGACTGCTCTACCGTTATCATTGAGCTCTTATTCAACAGGATAAGAACTAAGTGGATGAGTGTTCATCAAGTGAAGTGGTACCGCGGATAAAGCAGACAGCTTTCCGTCTTCAAAATAAGAAGATGGAAGGCTTTTTTATTACAAGGTAGAAAGAGGAGGACATCACATGGAAGGATATCAAAAGTACAAACGGCAATATTATATGCCTCCAACGGATTGTATGGATTGGACCAAAAAAGAATATATTGAGAAAGCACCAACATGGTGCAGTGTTGATTTACGAGATGGCAATCAAGCATTGATCGTGCCAATGAGCTTAGATGAAAAACTGGATTTCTTTGAATTACTAGTAGAAATTGGTTTTAAAGAAATTGAAATTGGCTTTCCTGCAGCCTCACAAACCGAATTTGAATTCTTACGGAAACTTATCGATGAGAACCGCATTCCAGAGGATGTTACGATCCAGGTGCTGACACAAGCACGTGAGCATATCATCCGCCGTACCTTTGAAGCAGTGAAAGGTGCAAAAAATGCTGTGATTCATTTATACAATTCCACATCTTATGCACAAAGGGAACAGGTGTTTAAGAAAAGCAAAGAAGAAGTATTAAAGATTGCGGTAGAAGGGGCAAAACTGTTAAAACAGCTGACCGAAGAAGATGGTGGAAATTATCGCTTTGAATATTCTCCGGAAAGCTTTACAGGAACCGAAGTCGATTATGCTTTAAAAGTATGCAATGCGGTCTTGGACGTTTGGCAGCCTACAGCGGATAACAAGGTTATCATTAATCTTCCGGTAACCGTGGAAATGAGCATGCCACATGTGTATGCCAGTCAAATCGAATACATGTGTAAGCATATGAACTATCGGGAAAATGTTGTGGTTTCCCTTCATCCGCATAATGATCGTGGCTGTGGTGTTGCGGATACAGAGATGGGTATTTTAGCAGGTGCTGATCGTATTGAAGGTACCTTATTCGGTAATGGCGAACGTACTGGAAATGTCGATATTGTCACTTTAGCAATGAATATGTATGCGATGGGAGTCGATCCTGAATTGGATTTTTCAAATATGCCTCATATCGTTGAGGTATATGAAGCCTGTACACGCATGAAAGTCGGTATGCGTCAGCCTTATGCCGGGCAATTGGTATTTGCGGCATTCTCCGGTTCACATCAGGATGCTATTGCGAAAGGGATGCATTATCGCGATGCCAAAGACCCACAACACTGGACCGTTCCATATTTGCCAATTGATCCAAGAGATGTCGGCAGAGTGTATGAGACAGATGTCATTCGCATCAATTCACAAAGTGGCAAAGGCGGCGTTGGTTATATGCTGGAAGAATATTATGGCTATGAACTTCCAAATGATATGCGAGAAGAAGTTGGCTATTTCATGAAGAATGTGAGCGATCATGAACATAAGGAATTGCTGCCAAATGAAATCAATGATTTATTCCAAAAAGAATATATGAATGTGAATGCACCTTATGCGTTAAACGATTATCATTTTATAAGGGAAAATGATAAAGTTACTTGTACGATGAACATCACCTATGAAGGGATGAATCGATACATTACCGGTGTTGGAAATGGACGTTTAGATGCTGCTAGCAACGCTTTGCGTGATAACATGAATCTAACATTTGATATCTTAGATTATAAAGAACATGCCTTAAGCAAGGGATCTACTTCTAAGGCAGTATCTTATGTCAAAATCATTGACTGTCGCCAAAAGAACCAATGGGGTGTCGGTTTACATGAGGATATTATCGCTTCCAGTGTGAAGGCCTTATTTGCGGCTATTAATCGAGCTGTTATACAAAAACGAGCAACACAACAACAGAACTAGGGGAAATTGATTAACTACAGTAAAGGGTTGTCTCTGATAAGGGGATAGTAAAGATTCTAATAAGAAAAGATAGAGACAATAGAGCCATCTGCATAAGGATTGGCTTCGCGTATGAAAACATACAAGCAAGAATAATACAAAAGTTTTATATCATAGTGAACAAAAAGACGATATTTCAATGTACTTCATGTACATCGTGTAGGAGGTAAAACAAAATGGGTATGACAATGACACAAAAGATCTTAGCAGAGCATGCACATGTTGCTGAGGTCAAAGCCGGACAACTGATTGAAGTTGATCTTGATATGGTATTAGGGAATGATATCACATCACCGGTTGCTATTAAAGAATTTGAGAAGTATGGATTTGAACAGGTATTTGATCCTGGTAGGGTGACGATGGTGATGGATCACTTCGCGCCGAACAAGGATATTAAAGCTGCGCAGCAATGTAAAGCTTGCCGTACCTTCGCATACGCAAAGAACATCAAACACTTTTATGATGTAGGCGAAATGGGCATTGAACATGCGTTATTGCCAGAAAAAGGCATCGTCGGTCCTGGAGAATGTATCATTGGAGCAGATTCACACACATGTACGTATGGAGCTTTAAATGCATTTTCAACAGGTGTAGGCAGTACCGATATGGCAGCCGGTATGGCAACGGGCAAATGTTGGTTTAAAATTCCTGAAGCGATCAAGTTTGATTTGCGTGGGAAATTAGCGCCGAATGTCAGTGGGAAGGATGTCATACTTCATATCATCGGAATGATTGGTGTAGATGGTGCTTTATATAAGTCTATGGAATTTAGCGGTGTTGGTTTGCGAAATTTGACAATCGATGATCGCTTAGCGATGGCCAATATGGCAATTGAAGCAGGGGCAAAAAATGGTATCTTTGCCTATGATGAAATTACCGAAGCTTATGTGAAAGAGCGTGTTCATCGTCCATATAAAACATATGAAGCAGATAGTGATGCAGACTATGCAAACGTATATCATATTGATCTTAGTGCCATTAAACCGACAATTGCGTTTCCACATCTGCCAGAAAATACGAAAACGATGGAGGATATAAAAGAAAACATCGTCATTGATCAGGTCGTCATCGGTTCTTGTACGAACGGTCGCCTATCTGATATGGAAACAGCGGCAAAAATTCTAAAAGGAAAGCATGTGGCAAAAGGAGTACGTACGATTATCATACCGGCAACGCAAGCTATTTATAAAGAATGTATGAAACGTGGGTATATGGAAATCTTTATCGATGCTGGCTGTGTAGTATCAACACCAACCTGTGGCCCTTGTTTAGGCGGCTATATGGGAATCTTAGCTGAAGGGGAACGCTGTGTAGCAACGACAAATCGTAACTTTGTCGGACGTATGGGACATGTGGAATCTGAAGTATATCTGGCAAGTCCGGCAACGGCTGCGGCAAGTGCAATCGCCGGTCATATTGCTGTTTGGGAAGGAGAATAAAGGATGGAAACAAAAGGTTATGCACATAAATATGGTGATAATGTAGATACGGATGTTATCATTCCGGCACGTTATTTGAATACTAGTGATCCAAAAGAACTGGCCGAAAAATGTATGTGTGATATTGATGCGGATTTTGTAAATAAAGTAAAAGCCAACGATATTATGGTGGCAGGGTTTAATTTCGGTTGTGGATCTTCAAGAGAGCATGCACCAATTGCCATTAAGGCTAGTGGAATTTCCTGCGTGATTGCAAAAAGTTTTGCCCGTATCTTTTATCGCAACGCTATCAATATCGGCTTGCCGATATTAGAATGTCCGAAAGCCAGTGAGCGAATCGATACTGCGGATGAAATTGAAATTAATTTCGATACAGGTGAAATTATCAATCATACAAAAGGGGAAAGTTATCAAGCAGAACCATTTCCTGCTTTTATCCAAAACATTATGAAACATAATGGTTTGATGAATGCTATCAAGGAGGGGAAGGAATGAAAAAACATATCGCAGTAGTTCCCGGAGATGGAATAGGTCCGGAAATTGTAAAAGAAGCTATTAAAGTGTTAGATTGTATTGCTGAAAAGTATGATCATGAATTTACGTATACGCATGTCATTGCAGGTGGCTGTGCCATTGATCAATTTGGTAAAAGCCTACCAGAAGAAAGTCTGCAGCAATGTTTGAATTCTGATTCGGTTTTATTAGGCGCTGTTGGCGGTCCTAAATGGGATGATGTAGATCCTAGTATTCGTCCTGAAAAGGCCTTGTTGGGTATTCGTAAGGAATTGGGCTTGTATGCAAACTTACGTCCAGCTAAAATCTTTCCGCAACTTGCAGATGCATCGCCATTACGTCAGGATATTGTAGCAAAAGGTATTGATTTTATGGTCGTACGGGAGTTAATCGGTGGTGTATACTTTGGGGAAAAGAAGACAGAAGAAATCAATGGCGAACTTGTCGCAAGTGATCATATGAATTATGCGGAACATGAGATCCGCCGCATTGCCCATACGGCTTTCCAAACTGCCTGTAAACGTCATCATAAGGTCATATCTGTGGATAAAGCAAATGTATTAGATACCTCACGTTTATGGCGTAAGGTCGTACATGAAGTTGCCAAGGAATATCCCGATGTTGAGGTTGCGGATATGCTGGTAGATAATACGGCGATGCAAATCGTAAAAAATCCTGCGCAGTTTGATGTTGTCGTCACAGAAAATATGTTCGGTGATATCTTAAGTGATGAAGCAAGCATGATTACTGGTAGTATCGGTTTGATTCCAAGTGCATCTTTAGGGGATAGCAAGCGTGGTATGTATGAGCCAATCCATGGTTCTGCACCAGATATTGCAGGGCAAAATATTGCGAATCCGATCGGAACGATCTTAGCGGCAGGTATGATGTTGAAATATGCATTCGATTTAGATACGGAATATGCGCAAATAGAAAAAGCAGTAGAAGATGTATTAGCAGATGGCTATCGCACATCCGATAT
Source organism: Eubacterium sp. 3_1_31 (assembly GCF_964249515.1). Classification (NCBI taxonomy): domain Bacteria; kingdom Bacillati; phylum Bacillota; class Clostridia; order Eubacteriales; family Eubacteriaceae; genus Eubacterium; species Eubacterium sp. 3_1_31. The sequence continues at coordinate 61,086 of NZ_CAXUBY010000012.1, read as the reverse complement.
CATGGAAGACGGGAAAAAACATCTGTCTTGCAGCGAGATGGGAGATAAAATCGTCGAATATTTGAATAAGGCATAGGCAACTATGTCTTTTGTCATAAGAAGTATTAGGGTAATAAATAAGTTATAAATAAAAGGAGAATGGATAATGTTATTAAAAAATGCACAGATTTATACAATGGAAGAAGAACAGGTCATAAAAGGCGATATCTTAATTCAAAATGGGCGAATTGCGGCAATCGGGCATGTGGAAACGGAAGATGAAGTATGCATTGATTTGAATGGAAAACGCGTTTACCCGGGAATGGTAGAAGCTCATTGTCATTTAGGTATGGAAGAAAGTGCCATTCGCAGTGAAGGTAATGATGTAAATGAGAGCAGTGATCCTATCACACCGCAGGTAAGAGGCATTGATGGCTGCTATCCGTTGGATGAAACGATTGTAAATGCTCGTAATGCCGGTATTACAACAGTAGCGGCTGGTCCTGGAAGTGCCAATGTCATTGGCGGAACCTTTGTTGCATATAAGACGTATGGTGTCAGCATGGATGAAATGGCAATTAAAAATCCGGTCGCTATGAAATGTGCTTTTGGTGAAAATCCAAAACGTGTGTATCAGGATTCTCGTATCAAAACACGAATGAACGTAGCTGCTTTATTAAGAGAAACCTTATTTAAGACCAAGGAATATCTTGCAAGAAAAGAAGCAGCACAAGGGGATATCACGAAGATGCCTGCTTTTGACATGAAACTAGAAGCGATGATTCCGGTGATTCAGAGGGAACTGCCTTTAAAATGCCATGCCCATCGCTGTGATGATATCTTAACTGTTTTAAGAATTGCGAAAGAATTTGATATTAAGGTGACTTTGGATCATTGTACGGATGGGGAAATAATTAAGAAACAAATAAAAGACAGCGGTTTTGCGGCAATTGTTGGACCTTCCTTAACCCACAAATCAAAATATGAGTTAGCTAATAAATCTTTTAAAACACCTTATGAATTATATAAAGAAGGTATTCTGATTGCGATAACTACGGATTCTCCGGTAGTACCTCAGGAATATTTGCCATTGTGTGCAGGATTGGCGATGAAAGAAGGATTACCGGAAATAGAAGCAGTCAAGGCGATTACCATTAATGCAGCAAAAATATTAGGCTTGGATGAGCGCATTGGCAGCTTAAAGGTTGGTAAGGATGCAGATATGGTAATATGTGATGGTTCTATATTGGATCCGCAAACAACGGTATACCATACCATTATTGATGGGGAAATCGTTTATTCCAAGGCATAAGAAAGAACAGCAAGTAGAACTGTTATTACTTTACGTATTTGAGAGAATCACAGTATTTGAAAAATACATATCAATTTTGGAAGATGTTTTATTGTATTGATGATGTTAAAAGAACTATTTGTGAATGGGCTCATGAAGGGTAAATAACAAGCAAAAAGTGTAGATGATATAGGAAAAAAGAAGATTACAAGCTATTACATCATCAATTAAATAGCTTTGCTAATCTTCTTTTGCTTTGTCTCTTATTATCTTTCTTGTTATGAAGAAGCTTGTAGGGTGTTACTTAATACTTCTTTCCATTCTTTTAATTTCGGTGCGGTGATTTTAATCACATTTGCTTCTTTCGTTTCAACAATCAAAGCTTTTCCCAACAGACCGAATTTTCCATCACGTACTTCCTTTATCATTGTAATAGGAACCGAAACTACACCATAATTACTTGTAATTTTATTCATGATGGAAGCAGTGAGAACCGTGGAACGATTAAAACCCTCTAATTTTTCCGGTATGACAAGAAAGCGCTGATTCGTAAGTATGATCGTCGCATTTGCACTCATTTTTCCAAAAAATTGCTTATCCTCCATAGTATAAGTGCCTGGCGAATTTCTTATAATCTTTTCACTGTTTACCTTTATTAAATCAGTACCGCATACAGGACAATAGATGATTTCATCATTGGTATCATCAAGGGTGTATGCACAAATGGGACATGTAGTTGTTTTCATAAAGTATAAGACCTCCTATTTTCATTTTGTTTTATCACATTTTTAAGTATACCATAGGATACAGGCAGTATGAATATCATTATTGTAAGGTTGTTACCTGTAAAGCAATGTTGATGAAATCCTGCATGGCAGGAGTAACATATTTATTGTGATGATAGATAATGAAATATTTACGCTGCAGATTAATGTCTTCTACATACAGACGCTGGATGGATTGGTTTTGTAAGTCTTCTTTCACCATCTGATAGGGCAATATGGAAATGCCAAAGCCTCGTTGCACTCCTTTTACCAAAGCTCTGGTACTGGCACTTTCCCAAATAGGAGTGACATTCATATTGTAAAGCTGTAGGATAGAATCAATGACAGCTCTGGTACCACTGCTGCGTTCTCTTAACAAAAAAGGTTCTTGCAAGAGATCCGCAAAACTTAAATGTTCATGTTTGGTAAACGGATGCTCATTGGCACATAAGATGACCAGCTCATCTTGAAAGAAAGGTAATTTTTCTATGGATGGATGTGTTGGGATACCTTCTACCATTGCTAGATCTAATTCATTGTTTAAGATCTTACTTTCCAGCATAGCGCTTGTTTCAATTAAAACCTGACAGTTTCGTTTTGGATAATTTTGTTGATATTGGGCAAGAAAATCACATAGAAAAGAGTTCGCTATGGTGATACTAGAGCCAATATGCAATGGTTCATATTCACTGACACTTTGAATGGATTCCTCCATTTCATTGAATAAAGAGGTGATATGTGTTGCATACTTTAAAAGGCGTTCACCTTGTTCTGTGATATAAAGCTTGCGTGATATACGATCAAACAAGGTGATTTGATAGTATTCTTCCAATTCGCGAATGGCTAAGGATACGCTAGGCTGTGCAATGTGGAGCATAGCAGCAGCTTTTGTAACGCTGCCACATCTACAAACAGCCGCAAAGATGCGTAAGTGTCGTAATGTCATAAAAAAGCCCCTTTCATAATAAAATCTTATAAACTATATATGATAATACTATTTTCATTATAAACTAAGAAAGCATATAATAAAAGCAGAAGGTGATGGAATGGAAAGAAATTTTACTTTATATAGAAAATTGTTTACCTCAACATTTTATTTGAGTGCATTCACATTTGGTGGCGGTTATGTCATAGTTCCTTTGATGCGTAAGGAATTTGTGGAAAAGCTGAAATGGATTGATGAGAAAGAAATGATGGACATGGTAGCAATCGCCCAGTCCAGTCCTGGAGCGTTAGCAGTAAATGCATCTGTCATTATCGGATATCGCTGTGGTGGTGTCTTGGGGGCACTTGTTACTGTTTTTGGAACAATCTTGCCGCCTTTGATCATTCTTTCTGTAATTTCTTATTTTTATGAGGCCTTTGTATCCATTAAATGGATTCAGATCATGTTATTTGGTATGCAGGCAGGTGTTGCGGCTGTAATTTGCGATGTTGTTTGGACGATGGCAAAAGAAGTGGCGTCACAACCTCAGAAAATTTATATTGCCGTCATGTTAATAGCTTTTTTTGCGAATGTGGTATTGCATCTGCATTTGTTAATTATCATCATTGGCTGTGGAATTCTTGGTTTTCTAATTGAACGTTATGCGAAAAGGAGGCCAATTCAATGATTTATTTACAGTTATTGTTAAGCTTTTTACAGATCGGCTTGCTTAGTATTGGCGGTGGATATGCAGCTTTGCCAATCATCCAAAGTCAGGTTGTTGATTTACATCATTGGATCACGATGCGTGAGTTTGCGGATATTTTAACGATCTCACAAATGACGCCTGGTCCTATCGCTATCAATGGTGCTACGTTTGTCGGTACGAAAATAGCGGGCTTGCCCGGTGCTATCGTGGCAAGTGTCGGTGTGGTAATTCCTAGTTTCATCATTGTTTTAACCCTGGCATTTATCTATTATAAATATCGTCAGTTGGATACCATACAAGCGGTCTTAAAAGGCTTAAGACCAGCAGTTGTTGCCTTGATCGCCAGTGCAGGTTTATCATTAGCAATGTCAGCTTTCTGGCCGGATGGAAAAATGCAGTTAGCAACCATCAGCTGGGAAAGTGTTGGCTTGTTTGCTGTTGCTTTCTTTATCTTGCGCAAGTATAAAAAAAGTCCGATCGTCGTTATGTTTTTATGTGGTGTAGGTGCTGTACTACTTTCATTTTTTGGCATAAGTTAAGCATAAAGCTATTTAGAAGACTATTTATAGGAACGATAAGTTTATGACCTAAAGTAAATAAAAACTTTAGGTATTTTTTTATTGTTACATAGATATTGTCACAAAGTATTCTAAAATGAAACTATCAGAAAGGATGGCGATAGTTATGAAAGGTTTTCAGATACATACAAAAGCAGTACGAATGGAAGAGCATTTACAACAGGCGATGCGCATACGCACAGATATACAAATAAAGGAGCTAACAGATATTACGATGATCTATGATCGTCCGATTCAATTATGCGGTGATGTTTTAACGGTTTTAGAAAATCGGATAGACGATCCAAATGAGTTGGCAACGATACAAGATATCAAAAGGAAGTATTGTCGTTACCATAGCTATATTTTATCACAGCTGGATGAAGAAACCTTAGATGCTCTTTGTGAGGATCTAGCAAAACTTAGTAAGACGAATACGACGAAAGCATGACATCATGCTTTTTTTCATAGTTGTGTTGAAAGAAGCAAAAAGAACAAATGCAAACAGTATTTTCACATAATCTTCAGACAACAGCCATCTTTACATCGCTAAACTTCGATATGCTTAAGTGGAGGTGATGAGAATGAAACAACAGACGATTCAACGGGTAGAAAAGAAATATGTATTATCAACAGCTGTTTATGAAACGATCTTTACGCAGATAGCACCCTATCTTATGAAGGATATATATCCAACCAGTCATATTTATAATTTATATCTAGATGGAGATGATTATCATATGATTACAACTTCTATGCAGAAGCCGTTATATAAAGAAAAATTACGGTTGCGTAGTTATGCACCAATGAGCTTAAAAGATAATAGTATGGTTTTTCTGGAAATAAAGAAAAAATATAGACAAACCGTATGTAAGCGACGGTTAGAACTGCCTTTGCAGGAAGCCATGTATATGCTAGAACGACATGATCGAAAGGATTCACAGATTGCACGTGAATTGTGTTATGCACTAGCCTTTCATGCAGCTTTACCTAAAGTATATATCGCCTACGATCGATGCTCTTATGTAGGTAAGCAAGAACCAGGATTACGCATTACATTTGACAAACACATCAGAGGACGCATGCATAAGTTAAATTTACAGGATGAAGAAGGGACATTTCCTTTATTTGAAAAAGATCAAGTGCTGATGGAAATCAAAGCATGTGGAAGTTATCCCTTTTGGTTGGTAGAGGCTTTATCTAAGCTGCAGATTTATCCAACTTCTTTTTCTAAAGTTGCCAATATCGTAATGAAGGAAGCAAAACAGAAAGGTGGAAGACAAACATGTTTACAAGCATTTTAACAGATTTAAGTGAAGGATTAACGATAGGACAGGGAGTTATCTGTACCTTTAGTGCACTAGGTTTAGGCATTTTGATTGCTTTAGTTTATCGTATACAGCATGTGGCTTCGCGTAATTTTATGTTAACGCTGGCTATTTTACCTTCCTTGGTCCAGTTTGTTATCATGATGGTGAATGGAAATCTAGGTACTGGTGTTGCAGTTGTAGGAGCCTTTTCTTTGGTTCGTTTTCGATCAGTGCCTGGCAGCAGCCGTGAGATTACCTTTATCTTCTTTGCGATGTCCATCGGCTTAGCCATCGGTATGGGCTTTGTTAGTTTTGCTTTTTTTATGAGTTTATTGATATCTATATTTTCCATCGCTTTACAAAAAATCCCTTTATTAAAACCATCCACGCAGTTTAAAGAATTAAAGATCGTCATTCCTGAAGATTTAGATTACACAGAAGTTTTTACGGATATTTTAGCAACGTATACGAAGAAGCAAGAGTTAATACGGGTAAAGACCATGCAGTTAGGCTCCATGATTGAATTGCTATATGAGATAGAATTAAAGGATAGCATGATGGAAAAAGAAATGATTGACGCGATTCGGGTTAGAAATGGGAATTTAAGCGTAATCTGTGCAAGAAGACAGGTGAATGTAGATGAACTATAGAACAAAGAAAACCTTTTTATGTATCATGATGATATTATGCTTGAGTGGTTGTACACAATCACAAGAAGCAACAACGAAAAAAACAACATCCGCCACTAAAGAAACGACATCAAAGAAAAGCAGCTTAGATGTCTTTAAGGAAAATGATTATTACAGCGATTATCAAACGGAAGAAACAACGACCATTGCATTATCTTCCCAAACCACAGATGTCAAGATTACAAGTGCTGGTTGTTATGTTTTAGAAGGGAGTTTACAGAAGCACAGTATCATCGTAGATGCCAAGGAGAATGATGTAGTGCGTATTGTATTACAGAATGCTAGCATACAAAGTGCTTCTACAGCACCTATTTATGTAAAAAAGGCAAAGAAGGTCATACTATCCTTACCACAAGGAACTAAAAATAGTATAACTGACACGGATAGCTATGAAGTCAATACAGATAAAGAACCGACGGCAGCCATCTTTAGCAAGGCTGATTTGACCATCAATGGCAGTGGCGAATTACAGGTGAATGCCTCATATAAAAATGGTATTCAAAGCAAAGATAAACTGAAATTGCTAGATGCAAACTTACAGATAAGCGCAGCTAATGATGCAGTAAAAGGGAAAGATGCATTGTATATTTGCGATGGCACATATACGATCAAAGCCAATAAAGATGGATTCGTAACGACGAATCAGGAAAAAGGTGCCATGATCCTTGAAAAAGGAACTTTTCATATCACAGCAAAGCAAGATGGCATTCAGGCAGCTACGACCTTACGTATCTTAAATGGAACGTACACGATTGTAAGTGGTGAAGGAAGTGTTAATGAAGTGGCACAGAATCAGCAGCCTTGGGGTGATTTTAAGGATCATGAGGAGACAGATGAAAAAAGCAGTAAAGGTATGAAGAGTGGAAAAGCGATGCTTATTGAAAATGGTAGTTTCTCTATCAATGCCCATGATGATGCAATTCATAGCAATACGACAATACAAATAAAAAAAGGAACATTTACTTTAAAGAGTGATGATGATGGTATCCATGCGGATCAAAAGCTTACAATCGAGGATGGTACGCTCCAGGTGAAACAAAGCTATGAAGGCTTGGAAGCCTTACATATCGTTATTAAAGGTGGTAAAATTTCGGTATGTGCCAGCGATGATGGAATAAATGCAGCAGGAGAAGGCAATCCAGTATTGGAGATTTTCGGTGGATATACGTATGTCGATGCTTATGGCGATGGTGTGGATAGCAATCAGGATATCGTAATGGAAGATGGTACGTTGCTTATCATGGGACCTGATACTGGCGGGAATAGTGCTTTGGATTATGATGGCCGTTTTCAAATGAATGGTGGAACACTTATTGCCTTAGGCAGTAGTGGCATGGCAATGGCTCCATCTAGCAATAGTAAACAAAACAGTGTAATGCTTAATGTCGATGCTTCATTAGCGGCAGGAAAAGCCATATATTTAGAGGATGCTGATGGAAAGTTTGTGATAGGTGCAGTTCCTACGCGTACGATACAATCCATTGTTATTAGCTCTTCTGATATAAAGAAAAACGCTGTTTATCAAATCATGACAAATGGTACGGCAAATAAAAAGCGTGATATCATGGCAACGAATGCAACAAATGGTGACAAGCTTACCAGTTTAACGATAGAAGAAACCATTACCACTTATGGAAACAGTGGTATGATGGGAAAGCCCAGTGGTGGTATGCCTCCAAGGGGCGGAAGACCATAAAAAAGCAGATAATAAAAAAGGAAAAAGAAAAAGCTGATAAACAGCTTCATTACGAAAATAGATTTAATTTATAAATATCACAATGATCTATATGATCAATAAAACGGAAATGGTTTTTAAGGGCTATGCGCTTTGTTGATTCCTGTTCTGGAACACATTCAATAACTAAGTTTTTCCTTTTTTGCTTAGCATCGCATAGCATAGCTTCGGTCAATTCTTGTGCATAACCTTTTCGCCATTCTGTTTTATACAATACCCACCCTATTTCATAACTGCTTTCATCATACGGGTGATAGATGATGTATCCAATTAAATTTCCACACATATCTTCTACTGCGAAGATAAGCGGATGTTTGTGTAAACCTGCTTCTTGTAAAAACTGTTCTGTTCTTTTTAAAGTATATGGTTTTTCTAAATACCGCATAACCTCTTTATCGGAAAGTAATTTAAATAAATCCGCAAGATCATCTGGTTGAAATCTTCGGATATGTAATCTCTTAGTTTTCATAAGCATCTCCTATGTATTCACAAACGTTAAGGAATTCTGTTTTAATATATCTTTCTAAGATATCTTTTTCATTGCGTGATGGCTCCTCCAACACCCACTCATAAACTGCTTTTAATACATCGCCAATGGTTTTACCTTGAAAGCCAAGCTGTATGAGATCATGGCCATTGATTGCCAAATCTTTCATGCTTAGCATATCTTTCTCTTTTTCCATGATTGACAAAAGTCTTTGACAGCTTTTTATAATGACGATTTTTTCATCAGACTTTGTTCGATTTTTTGCCATATCATCTGCAAGCTGGATATCTAGAGCCTGTTTTGCCAAGGTGAAGTCATTGTGGAAATGAGCAACAAAGCGTCGTAAAGTAGAGCGCTTTTCATGCACATAGTAATCATGATAGCGAATAAACAGACATACGGTTTCAATCGTTTTGTTATCGTACTTTAAAGCTTTCATTTGCTCATATGCGATTTGTTCACTGACATAAGCATGCTTTTTGTAATGCGCAATGCCGTTATCATCAAAGCTTTCACAAGCAGGTTTGCCCCAATCATGAAAAATAATAGCAAGCTTACTTTCTAAGGGATATCCTTTGGTATGATTTAAAGCGATATCGGTGTGCTGAAACACATCGTAAATATGCCAAGGTGTTTTTTGTTCATGCCCATACAAAGCACTATAGCCTGGTAAGATTTCATCCAGTACATGGAAGTCGTATAACAGCTGTAAGGTATTTGCTTTTTCTCCCATTAACAAACGATTGAATTCTTCTCGAATACGCTCCTTGGAAACATAATGTAATAAGTTATGATTTTGCTGTATGGCTTTTCCGCACGCTTTATCAAGTGTGAAATCAAGGACACAGGAAAAGCGTAAAGCACGAAGCATACGCAAGGCATCTTCTTGAAACCGCGTGGTAGCATCACCTACGCAACGAATGCGTTTTTGTGCAATATCTTGTGCTCCATGAAAGGGATCGTAAAGGCCATAAGTAGGATCATAAGCAATGGCATTCATGGTGAAATCGCGACGTTTTAAATCTTCTTTTAGATCCTTTGTGAAGATGATTGCGCTAGGATGGCGATGATCATGATAAGTTTGTTCTATCCGATAGGTTGTGATTTCCACAGGTTCTTTGTTTACTAAAACTGTTATGGTGCCATGCTTGATGCCTGTAGGAATCACTTGATAACCTTTTGCGGCAAAAATCTGCATGGTTTCTTGGGGTAGGGCGTTGGTGGTGATATCATAATCATGCGTTTTACGTTGCATTAGCATATCACGAACACAGCCGCCAACAAAATAAGCTTCATAGCCAGCTTCCTTTAATATGGTTACAATCTTGATCATAGATGGTGGAATGTTATTTTTCATAGCTTTTACCTCAGGGTTATTATATAATGATATCGTTCAGGAAAAAAGGAGAAACAATGAAAAAAATAGTTGAAATGGCACATCAACTGATAGAAGAACATGTAGGTGAACATAGTATAGCAGTTGATTTTACGATGGGACAGGGCAATGATTTGCTGTTTCTTGCACAACTTTCTGACGTAAAGATTGTTCATGGTTTTGATATTCAAGAGGAAGCTGTGAAGATGAGTGAAGAAAAACTGAAAACAGCCGGACTTTTAGAAAAGGCAAAGCTACATCTTGTTGGGCATGAGCATTGTGATGCGTTTCTTGATGGTTATGATATCGGTATTTTTAATTTTGGTTATTTACCCCATGGAGATGAAACCATTACCACGATGCTAGATACCAGCAAGCTAGCGGTAGCAAAGGCTTTAAAGCTTTTACATAAACATGGCTTGCTAGTTTTGGTCGTGTATCCAGGACATGAACAGGGACAAAAAGAAAGTGCGTATTTTAACAGCTGGTGTGAAGAATTGGATGGACATTGTTTCAATGTATTGCAGATGCGTATGGTGAATCACAAACAAGCACCTTATATTTTAGCAATACAACGTATTAGGGAGGAAAAGAAGAAATGATAAAAGCAGTTATTTTTGATATGGATGGTGTGCTGGTGGATAGCGAACCAGAAAATTTAAGATTGTTAAAGGAGTTTATGGAAGGCTATAATGTGCATGCAGATGATGCATTTTTAGCTTTTTTAGTTGGCAGTTCTTATACCTTTACATGTGAGGAATGCATTCGTATCATGGAAAAGGATTGGAGCGTAAAAGAATTCAGTGAAATTTATGAAGCCTATGCGGCTGAGCATCCATTTCGTTATGGCGAAGTCGGCAATCCTTATGTAAAAGAAACCTTGGATTGGTTAAAAGAACATGGATATAAAACCGCAGTCGCAAGCAGCAGTTTCTTATCACAGATTGAAGAGATGGAACAAGATTGTGGCTTGGATGGTTGTTTTGATGTGAAAATCAGTGGTGAGATGTTTGAAGAAAGCAAACCAAATCCGGAAATTTATTTGCATACGGCACAGGCTTTGGGAGTAAAACCAGCGGAATGTTTAGCCATCGAGGATTCTTCTTATGGTATCGAAGCGGCAAGACGTGCCGGAATGAAAGTCTTTGCGTATCGTGATGAACGCTACGGTGTTGATCAAAGCAAAGCAGACAGCATTATTGATGATATGCGTGATGTTGTAGCCTATTTGAAGTAAGTAGTGATAAATCAGGATTTAAGAAAACGTAGTATATTAGAGGATCGTGCATTGGGTATTGTCCTCTTTTTTTGGCTTATATGCTTTATAGGCATAGATTACTTTACCATTTAAGCATTTGTCTGGAATAGGAGTTGACTATATAATATGGATAAAGATACTATGGAGGTGTTTTAATGAAAAAAATCGTTATCTTATCAACAAGTCTTCGTCAAAACAGTAATTCAGATAGATTAGCAAAGGAATTCGCCAGAGGGGCTATCGAAGCGGGACATGAAGTTACCTATATTCGCCTGTTGGATAAAAATATCCATTTCTGTATCGGTTGTCTAGCTTGTCAGAAAAGTGGTGTCTGTGTGTTGCAAGATGATATGACATCTATTTTAGCGGCCATGAAAGCTGCAGATAGTATCGTATTTGCTACACCAATTTATTATTATGAGATGAGTGGGCAGATGAAAACCTTATTGGATCGCAGTAATCCACTATTTTCAGCGGAGTATCAATTCCGCGATATTTATTTACTAATGAGTGCTGCTGAAGAAGAGGAAGATATCATGGAGCGTACAGTACAAAGTCTTGGTGGTTGGATCGAGTGTTTTGATAAAACGGTTTTAAAAGGCGTTGTACGAGGTGTTGGAGTTACCGATGTCAATGAGATGAAGGAAAAAGAGGAATTTTTGTTGCAGGCATATAAGCTAGGAAAGCAGGCATAAAGTGACTTGACTTTCATGCTTATTAAAGAATGTATTCGGATTTTTAAAGATGTTTTTTAATTCATAATGTCTTTCTTGTTTGATAAACCAAAAAGTCGCTGATATTTGTATTGAGTTATCATTTAAATTTTAACTACAGAACAAACGGTGAAACTCGGTTTTTCACGAATGTTGCTATCGCAATATGTGGAAAAAGGCCTTTTAGAACGAATTGGACATGGAGTTTACACAACACCACATACAATTATCGATGACATGTTTCTATTGCAGTGCAGGTCAGATAACATAATTTTTTCTCATGATACAGCATTGTTTTTAAATGGCTTATCTGATCGAACACCATTTATGCATATCATAACGATTCCTAGTAATACGTCTTTATCTAAAAGTATAAAAGAAAATTGTGTATGTTATTACATTAAACCCGAACTTCATAAGCTCGGTATGATTCAGGAAAAAACAACTTTTGGTAATACTGTAAATTGTTATAATGCGGAACGTACTGTATGTGACTTGCTTAGAAGTCGAAATCGGTGTGATGAGGAAACTGTTATCAGTGGAGTGAAAAATTATGCAAGGTATGCTGATAAGGACTTGAATCGACTTTTTACATATGCTTCTATATTGCGAGTTGATAAAACACTAAAAAAATATCTTGAGGTGTTGTTATGAACGCAAAAGCAATGAGCTTGAAAGCTAAAATAAAAAACTATGCTATAAAAAATAACATAGCTGCTCAAGTAGTATTACAAAATTTTATGTTTGAACGTTTTTTGGCAAGGCTTTCACGATCTAAGTACAGTCAAATGTTTGTGATTAAAGGAGGAATGCTGATTGCATCTTTAGTGGGAATAGATACAAGGGCTACAATGGATCTGGATGCAACGTTGCGGAATTTACCATTAAAAAAGGAAGAAATAGAAAAAGCCGTTAGAGAAATTTGCGCTCAACATTTAGATGATGATGTTAGATTTGAAATAAAATCTATTGAATGTATTAGAAAAGATGATGTGTATGGTGGTTATTGTGTAAAAATGCAAGCATTTTATGAAACCATTGTAACTCCTTTATCTTTAGATATATCGACAGGTGATATCATCACACTAGCAGCAGTTCCTTATGAATTTATTGGCATGTTTGATAATTCCATTCGTATAAAGCTATGGGTGTATAATATCGAAACTGTTATGGCTGAAAAATTAGAGGCAATTTTCAGTAGAGGAGTTTTTAGTACTCGCCCAAGGGATTATTATGATATATTCATCCTAGAAAAGACACAAGAATATGATTCGGATTTAGGAAGAGAAGCGTTTATTGCGACTGCTAAGCATAGAGGTAGTTATGAAAGAATAGCAGATACCAAAAGTATTGTAAAGATACTTAAAAATAATACGGATTTGCATGCAATGTGGAATAAATATCAGAAAAAATTTAATTATGCAGCAGACATTTCATTTTCTCAAACAATCGAAGCTATCAACCATCTAACAGAATGTCTATATGTAAACAATGATTAAAGTGATAAATTCATATAAAAATGCCATATGCTTACGTCTGGAAGCAGCATATGACATTTTCTTTTTTTATTCAATTTATATTTAGTTGTTTATCAGAAATTCGTTTTGCTAAAGTGATCACTTTGGCTTCGATTTGCAAAATGATATCCATAAACACATCATCATCTTGATTTGTCGGATCAAGTAATCCCCAATCTTCACGATATTGACAACTTATGGTAGGACATTGTACATGACAGCCCATGGTAATGACGATATCGACCGAAGGAATGTCCTTGATAAGTTTTGGATATTGTTCTTTCTCCATATCGATTTGATAGTGCTGTTTCAGCAAACGAATTGCATCCGCATTTATATTAGATTTGATATGCGTCCCGGCTGAATAGCTTTCAAATATCTCACCTGCTAAATGTCTTCCCAATGCTTCAGCTATTTGACTGCGACATGCATTATGCACGCAGATAAAGGCGACTTTAGGTTTATTCATGGGTATTCTTGCGGAATGTTTGTGTGAGTAGCTGTTTACATTCCTCTACGCTTAATACTTTCCCATAAGATAATAGTTTTCCTTTATAGACAATAGCAGGTGTGCTCATTACACCAAAAGCAGCAATTTGGGCAAAATCAGTTACATGACGGACAGGAATCTGTAATTGCAGTTCCTCTAAGGCTGTCATGACGGAAGATGTTAATTTCTGACATTTCGCACATCCTGAACCTAGTATCAGTAATTCAGAAGCATCCTTATTGAATTCAGTTTGGTTCATTTTTGTAAAATCTGTGTTACAGCAAGAGTTGTTTTCTTTTTTCTTAAATATGTTCATGATAATCGTACCTCATTTCTATAAAAAGTTTTGTAAGATGTTAAAGAAATAACCAACAGCGATAATACCAAAGGTGCAGATGGCAATAAAGACGCCTAACAATTTAGGTTTCAAAGCCTTTCTTAACATAATCAAAGATGGCAAACTTAAGGTAGTTACCGCCATCATGAAAGCTAGGACACTGCCAAGATCTGCTCCTTTTGCCAATAAAGCTTCGGCAATGGGGATAGTCCCGAAAATATCGGCATACATTGGAATGCCAACGATGGTAGCAAGAATAACACCAAAGGGATTATGGCTTCCTAACAAAGAAGTTATCCATTCTTTTGGTATCCAGTTATGAATGAATGCGCCGAGAGCAACGCCGACTACAATATAGGGGAATACCTTTTGAAAGGTTTCTTTTACCTGCTCCTTGGCATATTGCAGACGATCCTTGCGTGAGAGCTGCACCTCATGTATTGCCATGCAGTTGGCTTGCGAAATGATGTCTTCCACTTGCTGTTCAAGATGCATCTTTTCGATGAAGGCACCACCAAGAATCGCAACGAGCAATCCTAACAAAACATATAGGATTGCAATTTCACTGCCAAAAATGCTCATTAATAATACCAAGCTGCCTAAATCAACCATCGGGGAAGATATAAAAACGAAAAGGTAACACCCAAAGGCAACCCGGCACTGGTAAAGCCAATAAATAAGGGGATGGAAGAGCAAGAGCAAAAAGGGGTTACGGTTCCTAACAATGCCGATATCAGATTTGCTTTGATGCCATGATAACGTGCAGCGATAGAACGACTTTTTTCCGGAGGAAAATAACTTTGAATATAGGAAATGAGAAAGATAAGCAAGCACAATAACAAGGTTATCTTTACCACATCATAAAAGAAAAAATGCAGACTTGCGCCAAGACGACTTTGTATATCGACGCCAATGGCTTGAAGAAATGCCGCAAACATATCTTTTAACCATTGCATGCCAAGCACTTGATCTTGTAGAAATAATATTACGCTTTGTACAATGCGCATGAAATACCTCCTTGCTTTCATATTAAAAAAAATTGATGTGAGTGATGTTAAGAAAAGTCATAGCTAGCATGACTTTGTTTTTTTAATCATCTCCTGCAAGAATCTTTTGTAAACGTTTCAAAGCATAGGCACAACCTTCAGGATTTATTCGATAATGTGTCCATTTCCCATCCTGGCGACTAGTTATGATGCCGGATTCGCATAAGATCTTCATATGATAAGATAAAGAAGATTGACCGATTTGCATGTCTTCAATCAGCGAACAGGCACATTTTTCTTGATTCTTTAATAACGCTATGATACGTAAGCGTTTCTCATCACATAAAGCCTTAAAAATGATTGCATCTTCTGTATAACGATCTTGCATCTTATCACCTCATATCAAAATTATTTGATATGATAAGTTTACGGTATGTTTTTGTGAAAGTCAAGACAAAAGAAACTTATTTGTATATCATAAAGAAATACGCGGAAACAGCCATTTTCTTACCAACTCTACATGTCATGAATGTAACATTTTAATTGCTTGCGAATAAATTTTTAAGCGATATGCTGCCGCATGAGAAAAACATGTTATGCTGCATAGAAAACACGCGCTGTTTGGCCTTTTGAAGTTGAATTTAACTTTACATTTCAGATAAGAAGATGCATTCTATACTTACTATAGTAAATTGTCGAAATTTGTGATAAAATGTCATAGTTTCGTATACGTCTGCCGGTATGGGGCAGATGTTTCTACCCCAATCCATACTTTGGGACTACGAAATCAGACGTTTTTACTATGGAATGGCTGATTCTCGTATGTCGTATACGAGAATTTTTTTATGGAGGAAACTATGGAAGAGAGAAAGAAAGACACAATTTATGAACTTGATGGCACGGTACCTTTGAAAAAGGCCCTGCCTTTAGGTATTCAGCACATTTTAGCAATGTTTCTTGGTAACATTTCACCATTGATCATCATTTGCGGTATGCTGCAGATGAGTGGAGCATTGAAAATGACCTTGATTCAGAATGCTATGTTTGTTGCCGGTGTTGCAACCTTGATACAGCTGTATCCCTTCTGGAAAATTGGTAGTGGTTTACCAATCGTCATGGGAACAAGCTCTGGTTTTATCGGTACAGCAAAAGCCATTGGGGCAGCCTTTGGTTATGGGGCGTTGATGGGAGCTAGCTTTGTTGGTGGTTTATTTGAAATGGTACTTGGGTATTTCATTAAACCATTGCGTAAGTTGTTTCCACCGGTTGTTACAAGCTTAGTTATTATTTCTATTGGTTTATCTTTACTGCCAGTTGGTATTAATTACTTTGGCGGCGGCAGTGGAGCTGCCGATTTTGGTGCCGTAAATCATTTGGCTGTTGGTACCTTTGTCATTTTGGTTATCTTGATAGCAAAACAGTTCAAGGGAGCTATCAATAACGCATCTATCTTGATTGGTATCGTTGCAGGCTATCTTTTGGCTATCATCTTAGGTATGGTCGATTTTACACAGGTGGTAGAAGCTAATTGGATTGCGTTACCATCCTTTATGCCAGTAGGTTTTGATTTCAATATGCAGGCAATCATTGCAATGGGCATCATGTTTATTGCGACAACTGTTGAAACAATTGGTGATACTAGCGGAGTAGCGAATGGTGGATTGAATCGAGAAGCGACAGATAAAGAATTGCAGGGTAGTGTCATGGCAGATGGTCTTGGCTCTGTGTTAGGCTCCATTTTTGGTGTATTGCCAAATACTAGCTTTTCTCAGAATGTTGGTTTGGTAGCGGTAACCAAGGTCGTGAATCGTTTTGTCATCATGACTGGCGCAGTTTTCTTGATCTTATGTGGCTTTTGTCCAAAGCTGAGTGCTTTGTTCTCTGTTATGCCACAGTCTGTATTAGGTGGTGCTGCGGTCATCATGTTTGCGATGATCTTAGTGAGTGGTATTCAATCTTTGACCAGAAAGCCATTAACGGAACGTGATGGTCTGATCGTGGCATTAGCAATCGGCTTGGGTGTCGGTATTGGAAATGTACCGGCAGTCTTAGCACAGCTGCCTAGCTGGGTAGGCAATATCTTTGCCCAGAATGGCATTATCATGACCTTTGTGATAGCAACTGTATTAAATCTTGTCTTACCTAAAGATAAAGAAGATCCTAAGCAAATCGAAGAGGCATAATATGAAGGTGTTTTTGACAGGTCGTATCCAGTGTGGAAAATCAACCTGTATCAAACAACTTATCGAGGAGTGTTCGTTAGCCGTTTGCGGCTTTCAGACACTTCCTTTTTATGAACAAGGGATACGCCTTGGCTTTTATATGCACGCTTTATGGGAGAATCCTTATAACGATGTGCGTTTTTCGATACAGCATCCTACATATAATGAGGTCATCCCTCAGGTGTTTGATCAATTTGGAGTAGCGGTGTTACAGCATGCAAGGCAATTTTTAATAGAAAACCAACAACAAAAGCCGGTCTTGATAGTAGATGAAATCGGACGTTTAGAACAAGAGGAAAAAGCGTATTTAAAACTCTTACAAGATAGTATTGCGAAGGCGCAAAACGTCCTTGGTGTTTTGAAGAAATGTGAGGTACAATATATACAAGCGATTGCCGCCAGAGAAGATGTGCAAGTTTTTGATCTGGATGTGATGAGTTATGATGAGGTTTATAACAAGGTGTTGGCATTATTAAAAAGCCGATGAAACTATCGTGATTCTTTATAAGAAACGATCATCTTTTATAAAGATGTTATAGTGTTTCTACCATAAGTGTTGGATGGTGAAAATTGTGTACACAGATTAGCTCATAGAACGCACGTTCACAAGCTTGTGCCATATCAACAAAACCGATGAAGAAGGGTGATATAATGAAGATATTTAAAAAATTAGGAATCTTAGTGACGACCATAAGTTTGCTTGTTGGCATGAGTGCCTGTACGCAGCAACCTAACAAGGAAACAACAAAAACAGAAGGTATTACGATCGTTGATCAAGCAGGCCGTAAAGTGACATTGGAAAAACCAGCGGAAAAGGTAGTTAGTGGCTATTATATTGCGACTTCTACTTTGCTTGGATTAGGTCAAAAGGACAAGCTGGTTGGGGTAGAGATGAAAGCGGATAAACGTCCGATCTATAAAATGGCAGCGCCCGAAATCGTTAAGTTGCCAGCCATGGGCAATAAGAAAATGTTTAATGTAGAAGAATGTGCCAAAGTGAAACCGGATGTTGTGTTTTTGCCGGTAAGTCTGAAAAGCTATGTGGAGAAATTGGAAAGTCTGAATATCAAGGTAATCTTGTTACAGCCGGAAACCATGGATAGCTATGATGAGGCAGTGGATATCATCGCCAAGGCTTGTGGGGCACAAAAGCAGGCAAAGGCTTATTTTGCATATCGTAAAAACTTATATGAAACATATATCAAAGATGAAAACGCAAATAAAAGAGTATATTTTGCAGGAACAAAGGCATTGCAGAGCGCAGGTATAGATATGTTTCAAAGTGAATTGTTGAAGGTGGCTGGTGCTGAGAATGTTATGAAAGAAAATGGTAAGGGCAATTGGCTGCGTATCAATAAGGAAACACTTATCAAAGCGAATCCGGATATTATTTTTATTGAACAAAAAGGTGCTAAGGTGAGTGACTTTACAAAAGATGCAGCTTTCGCGAGTGTCAATGCTGTAAAACATAAGCAAGTCTATGTTTTCCCGGCACATTTAGAAACTTGGGATACCCCTAATTTATCAAGCTGTTTAGGCGTTTTATGGACCTATGCAATTTTGTATCCTGAACGTGTTTCTATGGATATCGTAAAACAGGAAGCAAGATGCTTTTATCAACAATTTTACCAAATAGATGTAGATGTAGAAGAGCTGGGATGTTAAGCGAAAAGAACTGGGAATGTGTATATGCTTAATGCCAAGGGCAGAAAGGAGTAGGTGATGCATATGAAAAGATATTTCAGCTGTGGACTCCTGCTGCTGATTCTGCTTGTGATTGCTTTACTGGCAGGGCGCTATGGTACAAATCTGCAGGACATGTTGGCTGCCCTTTGTTTCCATGGAGATGCCGGTATACAGGCTATTGTTTGGAATATTCGCATACCGCGTATCTTATTGGTACTTGCCGGTGGTGGGGCGTTGGCTGTCAGTGGATTGATTTATCAAACCATCTTCAAGAATCCATTAGCTTCCGGTGATGTGATTGGGGCAAGCAGTGGCTGTTCCTTAGGGGCTGCCCTTGCCATCGTGCTATTTCATGATGAACCATGGATTACGATGCTCTTGGCGTTTGGCTGTGGATTGCTGCTTGTTATTTTCACCATGCTATTGGCAACAAAAGTACATGGAAATCGCATCTTGAATTTAGTCATTGCCGGCATCATCTTACAAGCTGTAGCAACTTCATTCCTAATGTTATTGAAATTAGCCGCAGATCCTTATCAGGAATTAGCTAGCATTGAATACTGGCTGATGGGGGGCTTTGGCGATGCTACTTGGACACAGGCTTTACTATGCATCGGTGTTAGTGCGATTTGTATGATTTCACTTTATCTTCTACGCTGGCAGATTCAAATGCTGTCATTTGGTGAAGAAACGACAACATTAGGCGTTAGAGAAAAGCAGATTCGCTGGATAGCGTTATTGTTATCTACCTGTATGATTGCCACCGTTGTCAGTGTAGCTGGTATCGTGAGCTGGGTCGGTCTTTTGATACCGCATGCCGTACGCTTGCTCTATCATCAGCCTTTAAGCAAGGCACTTGGCAAGACGTTTTTTGGGGGAGCCTGTTTCCTTTTGGTTTGTGATACCTTAGCACGAGCTGTATTAGCGATAGAGCTGCCCATCAGTATATTGACTTCCTTGTTTGGTGCGTTTTTTCTGATCATCGTCTTTGTGAAAGGCAGGTTTTCATTATGATCGAAGTGGTTCATGTTAGTGTGGCATATGAGCAAAAAGAAGTGTTGCATGATATCAGCTTAACCATTCCCAAAGGTCGCATCGTGATGATGTTAGGAGAAAATGGCAGTGGCAAAACAACGCTGATGAAAGCCATGTTGGATAAGCTTCCTTTCGTGCAAGGGGATATCTTATGGAAGCAAGAATCCTTGCGCAAGCTCAACGAAAAGCAACGCGCTGCCTGTTTTAGCTATGTTCCCCAGATCAAGGAAATGGTGGCGGATATCAAGGTGATGGATTGTATTGTTGCCGGTTGTACACGACGTTTGTCACTGTTTGAAGTTCCTGACGCAAAGGAATATGCCAAAGCAAACGCTGTCCTAAAAAAGTTTCAGCTTGCCCATATCAAGGATAAATATTTACATGAAATCAGTGGAGGAGAGCTGCAAATGACCTATGTAGCCAGAGCTTTTTTACAGGATAGTGAGGTCATTCTCATGGATGAACCATGTACTTATCTAGATTTCCAGCACCAGCATCTTTTCTTGCAACAGGCAAAACAGCTGGCACAGCAAGGAACATCCTTATTCATCAGCATCCATGATCCTAATTTGGCTTTACAATATGCAGATGATATTTACATTCTGCATGAAGGAAGGATATATACGCATTTGAAAAAAGAAGAACCCTTCTTACGCAGAAGGTGCTGTGAATGTTATAATACAATATATGGAAAACACTTTGCTTTAGCAGGGGATGATAGCTCTGGCTATCTGGTATGGAAGGAGTAGAAGATCATGCTGCATATGCAACAATATGTAAAAGCGTCATCGCTGGATGAGGCGTATACGCTGTTAATGAAAAATCGTAATCATCAAATTTTAGGAGGCATGCAGTGGCTGAAAATGCAAGATCGTGTGGTACCAATGGCAATTGATCTGCAGGCATTGCATCTGGATGAAATCAAGGAACAGGAAGACTATATTGAAATTGGTGCGATGTGTACATTGCGCCAGTTGGAAACAAGCCCGATTCTTTTAAAAGCCTTTGGTACGCTGATACAGGATAGTATCAAAGATATTGTAGGGGTACAATTTCGCAATACGGCAACGATTGGCGGCAGTTTGTATTCACGTTTTGGCTTTTCTGATATACTTACAGCTTTCATGGTATTAGATACAAGCGTGGTACTCTATCATCAAGGAGAAATAAAGCTGAGTGATTACAGCAAACAGCCTTATGAGCGTGATATCTTAACCCATATCCGCATCCGTAAAGAACCCCTTTTGACAAAATTTTTATGTATGCGCAAAAGTGCTACAGATTTATCCGTATTAAATTTTGCCATCGCCAAAACGGCGACTAACTATCGCATTGCTATTGGTGCCAGACCAAAGCGTGCAGAATTGGTGGTATTACCGGTAAGCTATAATGATAAGCAGATTGAAGAAGCCCTTTTCGCAATTGAGTTAGCGGATAATATGCGTGGCTCTAAGGAATATCGCAAAGCATTAGTACATGCCTTTGTACAAAAAAGCTATACAGCACTTCAGGAGGAAGCAACATGCAGATAACGATGATGATCAATGGACAGCGTATCACAGATGATATCAAACCGGATATGCTTTTATTAGATTTTTTACGTGCACATGGCTGTTACAGTGTCAAACGCGGTTGTGAAACAAGCAATTGCGGGTTATGTACGGTTTGGCTAGATGGTAAACCCATCTTATCCTGCAGTATGTTGGCTGTTCGCTGTGATGGACATGCTGTTACAACTTTAGAGGGCGTTGAACAAGAAGCACATGAATTTGCGGACTATATGGCGAAACAAGGTGCTGAACAATGTGGGTTTTGTTCTCCCGGCTTGATCATGAATGTTTTAGCTATGAAAAAGGAATTGCAGCAGCCCACACGTGAAGAAATTAATCACTACCTGGCCGGCAATTTGTGTCGCTGTACCGGTTATATGGGACAACTTAGAGCGATTGAAGCTTATTTACAAGAAAAAGGAGGCGAACAGGCATGAAACATATCTCACAGCCCGTTGTAAAAAAGGATGCCTATGCCTTATTAAGCGGTAAACCTGTCTATACCGGCGATATGGTGCCCAAAGATGCCTTGATCCTAAAACTGTTACGCTCTCCGCATGCCTATGCGCGCATCAAGGCCATTGATACAAATGCAGCCTTGAAAATTCCCGGTGTCGTCGCTATTTATACATGGAAAGATGTCCCGGATGTACGCTTTACCTTAGCCGGACAAACTTATCCTGAACCCTCTCCTTATGATCGTAAGATCTTAGATGAAATCGTACGATATGTAGGCGATGAAGTAGCCATCATTGCCGCAGAAACGCAAGATGCAGCTGAAAAAGCAATGAAGCTGATCAAGGTTGATTATGAGGTATATGAACCATTATTAGACTTTACCAAGGCCATTGATAATGAGATCATCGTACATCAAGAAGATAATTATCGTACGCTGTGTGAGATAGGCAATGCGCGTATGCGCAATATCTGTTCACAAGGGGAAAGCTGTGTCGGTGATATTGATGCGGCGTTTGCGGATTGTGATGTTATCTTGGAAAGAGATTATCATACAAAAGCCAATGCCCAAGCGATGATGGAAACCTTTCGCTCTTACGCCTATGTTGATACCTTTGAGCGTTTGAATGTCGTTAGCTCTACACAGGTACCTTTCCATGTCCGCCGTATGGTCGCCAACGCGTTAGAAATACCAAAATCCAAGATACGTGTTGTAAAACCACGTATTGGCGGTGGTTTTGGCGCAAAACAAACCGGTTGTTGTGAAATCTTCACTGGCTTTGTGACATGGAAATTGAAGCGTCCTAGTTATATCGTTTATAGTCGCGAAGAAACTTTTACAGCTAGCAATTCTCGTCATGAGATGAAGATGCATGTAAAGATCGGTGCGAAGAAAAACGGTGAGATCTTGGCGATTGATTTACATACCTTATCCAATACCGGCGCTTATGGTGAGCATGGTTCAACAACGGTTGGCTTAAGTGGCCATAAATCTTTGCCGCTGTACAATCATGTCAAAGCTAGTCGTTTTACCTATGATGTCGTATACACCAATACGATGCAAGCCGGTGCTTATCGTGGATATGGGGCAACGCAAGGACAATTTGCGGTGGAATCCGCTGTTAATGAATTGGCCGATGCCCTTCATATGGATCCTTGTGAACTGCGTTTCATGAATATCGTTGGTGAAAATGAAATCATGTCCCAATACTATAATGAACATCTCAACAGCTGTGCTTTAGATCGCTGTCTGAAAAAAGCTATGGAAATGATTGGCTGGAAAGAAAAACAGTTATGTCGTGATATGGGGAATAAGCGGCGTGGTCTGGGTGTTGCCTTATCCATGCAGGGAAGCGGCATTGCCAATGTCGATATTGCCTCGGTTATCATCAAGCTACAGGATGATGGTTTCTACACCTTATCTATCGGTGCTACCGATATGGGTACCGGCTGTGATACGATCTTAGCACAGATGGCAGCAGAATGTTTAGACTGTGAAGTTGAGCAAGTCGTTACACAGGCGGTTGATACCGATGCATCTCCTTATGATACCGGCTCCTATGCTTCTGCAACGACCTATGTCACCGGCATGGCGGTGGTGAAAGCATGTGAAGAGCTGAAACAAAAAATCATCAACGAAGCATCCATCTTGATGGAAGTGCCCAAAGAACATATCTGCTTTGATGGTGAACTGATTACGGCCGTTGAAGATAAGAAACAAATGAGTCTAAAAGACTTTGCCAATACTTGTTTTGAAGGAGGCAAAGGGGAAGTGTTGATTGCCAACGCATCCCATTGCTCACCTACCTCACCACCACCGTTTATGGTTGGAATTGCTGAAGTGGATGTCGATAAGCTGACTGGTGAAATTTCATTAGTGGACTATGTTTCGGTTGTCGATTGTGGTACGGTCATTAATACGAATCTGGCTAAAATTCAGGCGGAAGGCGGTATCGCGCAAGGTATCGGTATGGCCTTGTATGAGGATATCAGCTATAGCAAACAAGGAAAGATGCGCAATCGCAGCTTCCTGCAATATAAGATACCAACACGATTGGATGTCGGAACGATTCGTGTGGACTTTGAAAGCAGTTATGAAGACCATGGTCCTTTTGGGGCAAAGTCCATCGGTGAGGTTGTCATCAATACGCCGGCACCAGCCATTGCCTCCGCGATTGCTCATGCCAGTGGTGTACAAATCAGAACGTTACCGATTACCGCAGAAAAAATCCTGTTGAAAAAAGATGAAGATTGATCTGGTTATCTTAGCTGCCGGTTATGCCAGACGCTTTCAAGGAAACAAATTGTTACATGTCTGGCAAGGAAAACCCATCCTGGCACATGTGATGGATACTTGTCAACAAGTGGACTTTCATGCGATTCATGTGGTAAGTCAATATGAAGAAGTGTTAGCTTTGGCTCATACAAGAGGTATGCACGCTGTTAAGAATGATCATCCACAAAAAGGAATGTCATCTTCTCTTCAATTAGGTCAAAAAGCCGCCAAAGATGCGGATGCCATTGTCTTTCTTACCGGTGACATGCCTAAAATCAAGGCAGAAACTTTACAAAAATTATGTCATATGGCAGATGCACAACATATTATCTGTGCTGCGGTTCATGGAGCTATTCGCAATCCCATGCTGTTTCCAAGCTGCTGGTTTTCAGAATTTGATAGCTTAGTACATGAGGAAGGTGGAAAAACGATTGCCATGCGACATCAAGAAGCTTGTATCTTAATGGAAGTCAATGAAGCAGAAGTACAGGATATTGACACCAGAGAAGATTTACAACAATTTGACAATGCAATAGGTGGTTAGTGAAAAACTAGCCACTTTTGTTCTTGAAAAGCATGCTTATACAAAGAAAGTAATGTGGTTTAGATACATAAAAAATCAGGTAGGTATTTGCGTGATTTTTCGCTATAATAGATATAGAAAACATCATGAGATGTTTTGCTGGGAAAGCTTTTGAGAAATAAACAGAGCTATTTCTTTTAATGAGCATGTACAGGTAAAAGCCAACTGCCTCAACAGGTGAATTGCAAAGGTGCTAACTGCATCAACAGGAAACAATCATAGGTGCTACCGGCATTAACAAGATATTTAGAACTGGGAAAAGCATATGGAATAGCTCAATCGTTTATTAGGAAAGCAAACAAGAAAAAGGAGAAGAATATGAACCAAGCGTATCAATTGATTTGTTGCGATTTAGATGGAACCTTATTAAATGAGAAGGATGAAGTTAGTGAGAAGAATAAGGAAATGATTCAACGCTGTCGTAAACAAGGCATGCAATTTGCCATCGTCAGCGGACGCCCGGTGGAGGGGATCTTACAGCTCATCAAACAATGGCAGATGGAAGAGATGGTCGATTATGTCATTGGCATGAATGGCGGTGTTGTTTATCATTGTAAAACAGCAATCAAAAAAGAATATCATCGTTTAGATGGCGCGATCATTAAAGCAATCATGGAGCATTATGCTGGCTGGAAAGTACGCTTTATCATCTTTGATGGTGCTAAGCGTTATGTCAGCTATAGTGATGAAGAAACCAAAAGGCTTGCCGCATCATATTGTGAACAGGAAGTACAGACAGACATGTTTACTTTATGTGATGTCCCACGTAATAAGCTAATTGTGCAATGCTATCCACAAGATATGCCAAAGGTAGAGGCTCATGGTAAGCAGTATCACAATGCACAATGTGTTTGTTTTAAAACAGCGGCAGATCTATTTGAATTTGTAAATCCACAAGTAAATAAAAGCAGTGGTATTCAAAAGCTGTGTGAGGATATTGGAATAACGATGCAAGAGGTTCTTGCTTTTGGAGATACCAGCAATGATAATGAAATGCTGCGTGATGCTGGTTTGGGCGTATGGTTATGCAATGGCAGTGAAGATACCAAAGCCATGGCAGATGCTGTGGCAAAGGCGAATACAGAAAGTGGCGTTGGCTGTTTTTTAGAGGAATACATCTTATAGAAGCGATTATGCAAAGAGAAATTCAGTTTTTGAAAAAGAGTTTCTTTGTTTCCATACCTAATAAGGTAATAAAAGGAAATGGCTTTTAGGATAGGAAAAAACATGGTATAGTAGTACCTAGCGAGGTGTAGTATATGAAAATAGGTTTTATTTCTTTAGGCTGTAGTAAAAATTTAGTTGATAGTGAAAAGATGATGGGCATGTTGAAAAGTGGACATCATGAATTGGTTAAGGATGCGCAGGAAGCAGAAGCCATCATCATTAATACATGCGGATTTATTAATTCTGCGAAAGAAGAAGCCATCAATACGATTTTTAAGATGGCGGAATATAAAAAACAAAATTGTAAAAAGTTGATTGTGGTTGGCTGTCTGGCGCAACGTTATAAGGAAACCTTAGAGGCGGAAATTC
The DNA here is from genome assembly GCF_964249515.1 of Eubacterium sp. 3_1_31. Classification (NCBI taxonomy): domain Bacteria; kingdom Bacillati; phylum Bacillota; class Clostridia; order Eubacteriales; family Eubacteriaceae; genus Eubacterium; species Eubacterium sp. 3_1_31. The sequence continues at coordinate 34,621 of NZ_CAXUBY010000012.1, read as the reverse complement.
CGGAAATCGATGCCGTCATCAGTATTCGCGAATACCCGCATCTACATGAGATTCTTCACTCTTTATTGGATGGGAAAGAACTTGTCAGCTATGGCAAAAGTGAGCGTATGGTATCAAGCAAGCCATGGACGGCATATTTGAAAATTGCCGAAGGTTGTAGCAATCGCTGTACCTATTGTGCAATTCCTTTAATTCGCGGTGATAATGTAACCTTTCCCATGGAACAATTGGTCCAAGAGGCCAAAGAACTGGCACAGCGCGGTGTTAAGGAATTGGTTTTAATTGCCCAGGATACGACAAAGTATGGAGTTGATTTATATGGCAAACGTTCTTTATTAGAACTGTTACAAAAGCTTCATGAGATTGATGGCTTTCATTGGATTCGTATCTTATATATGTATCCGGATGAAATTGATGAGGACTTAATTGAAGGTATGGCGAAGTTATCGAAAGTATTGCCATATTTTGATATTCCAATGCAGCATGCCAACAATCGTATGCTGGCAGCTATGAATCGTCGAGGCACTAAAGAGGAAGTCTTGGCATTGATTAAAAAGATTCGTAAGACGTATGCGGATCCTACTTTACGTACGACCTTTATCGTGGGCTTTCCCTCAGAAACACAGGAAGATTTTGATGAATTGATGCAGTTTGTGGAAGATGTTCATTGGGATCGCATGGGTGCTTTCACCTATTCTCCGGAAGAAGATACGCCGGCTTTTGATATGGAACAAAGTGTTGCAGAAGAAGAAAAACAGCGTCGTTTAGCAATTTTGATGCAGCGCCAGGAAGAAATCTCTTTAGCCAATCAACAAAAACGTATTGGTACGGTGATGGAAGTTTTGGCAGAAGCACAGGATGGCTTGACTGGCAAATATCGTGGACGTGGAGCAAACAGTGCACCGGATGAAGTGGATGGTATGGTCATTTTTACAAGTAAACAACCATTAGCCTTGGGAAGTTTTGTCCAGGTTAAGATTACCGAGGCCCTCCCTCATGATGTGATCGGAGAAGCTTTGTGTTAAAAGGCTTTGCCCCTATTATTGCCAAACAGCCGCGAGTAATGATCTTAGGCTCTATGCCATCTGTGACTTCTTTAGAGAAGCAGGAATATTATGGGTTTGCGCATAATCGCTTCTGGAAGATCTTGCATGCACAATTTGGGATGCCAATAGCTACCTATGAACAAAAGAAGGCAATCATTTTAACGCATCATATGATTTTATGGGATGTCATTGGAGAATGTGAACGAGAAGGCAGCTTGGATTCGGCAATTCGCAATGAAAAAGTAAATCCGATTGATGAGCTGCTAGAAGCGTATCCGGAAATTTCAATCATTATCTGCAATGGTCGTAAAAGCTATGAACTGTTTCAAAAACATTTTGCGCATTTGGATAAGCAAGTAATTTATTTGCCTAGTACCAGCAATGCGAATCGCACGATCAAAGAGGAAGCATTATTTGCAAAATGGATGCAGGTGTTATCTGCATATGATTTATAAAGTGCTGATGATTAGCACTTTTTTTCATGCTAGATGGAAAGCTGAAAACGTTTCTAGGATGAAAGGGTGATAGAAGAAGCAAATGATAACGACAAGATAAGTTACAAAAAGGGAATAGCTTTTTATTTTGATGTCTGCTTTTTAGGAAGAAAGTGCTATAATAATGGCTATATAAGAAGGGAGCGAGGCATATGCAGATACGCAAGTGTCAAAGTGATGAGGATATCCAACAGTTAGCAAAGCTGGCAAATGAGATATGGCATGAGTATTTTATAGATATTATTTCATTCGAACAAATAGAATATATGGTGGAGAAATTTCAAAGCTATCCGGCATTAAAAAAAGCCATAGAGGAAGAACAGTATACGTATTTCTTAGCCTTTGAGGAAACTGAATTGATTGGCTATTGTGGGGTGAAACCGGAAAAGGAACGCTTATTTTTAAGTAAGCTGTATTTAAGAAAAGATAAACGTGGGCAGGGCTTGGCTTCTTATTTATTAGAGGAAGCAATCAAGTTTGCGAAAGAACAAAACAAACAAGCGATTTATCTAACTTGTAATAAATATAATCAGCATAGCTTGGATGTATATCATGGCAAGGGATTTCAGGATATCAATGCAGTGCAGACAGATATCGGTCGTGGTTTCATCATGGATGATTATATCTTGGAAAAGGTGTTATCATAAAAAAAGGAAATAAAGATCTTTTGATGTTTTATCAAAGATTATATTATTTCTTTTTTATTTTAGTAAGGTTTATTTGATAGTTACTTTTTTTGGTTCTGCTTATGGCTTTTTTACCTGAAGATGCTATGCCCTATATCATCTTCATTTTTTATGATGGTATCATGGCTGCAACCTAAACCGTTTTCTTTCAGATACATAGAGTAAAACAAGAGGTGAAGAAAATGAAACGATTCGGGATAGATGTTTCTGAACATAATGGCATCATTGATTGGAAAGCTATAAAAAGGGCTGGAGTAGAGTTTGCCATTATACGATCAAGTTATGGACATTTTGTAGAAGATCAGCAATTTCGTCGTAATGTAAAAGAATGTGAAAGATATAAGATACCATATGGCCTTTATCATTATTCCTATGTTGCCAATCATGCACAAATGAAAGAGGAGGCAGAAGGTTTTTTACGACAGTGTCGTTCCTGTAAGCCAGCGTATCCTTGTTTTATTGATATGGAAGATGCTGATGGTTGGAAAGCCAGACATGGTGTGAGTGATGCAATGAATATCGAAACGGTATATTATACTTGTGATACCTTAGAAAAAGCAGGATATTATCCCGGTGTTTATGCAAATTTGGATTGGCTTGAGCATCGTATAAATTCGCCGCGATTAGATCGATTTGATAAATGGGTAGCACAATGGGCTAGCAAAATCACATATGATAAACCATATGGCATGTGGCAATTTAGTGATAAGGGAACAATTAATGGATATCGTGGATGGTTGGATTTTGACTATGCCTATAAGGATTATCCAAAAATTATCAAGGAAAAAGGCTTCAATGGGTTCAGTAAAGATGATGGAAATTCCTCGAAACCAGAGAAACCAAAACCATATTTACGCTATCATGTAGGGGATCATGTACATTACAGTGGTTTATGGACACAAAGCAATGGTGGCAATTGGTATCCTCTTAGCTCACTGAGGGTGAAAGAAGGCACGATAACAAAAGTGATAAAAACAGCGCAACATCCGTATCTTATCGAGCATAATATTGGCTGGGCAAATAATCAGGTAATTGAAGATGCACAAAAACCATCCATTCATTTCCATGTGGGTGAGCTTGTTCGCTTTGATGGCTTATGGACAGCCAGTGATGGAGGTATCTGGTATTCAAAAGATCAATTATTGATAAAATCAGGAAGGATAACAAAAGTAATAAAAGGTGCAAAGCATCCATTCCTTATCAATAATGGATTGGGCTGGGCATCCGCAGCTGTGCTACACCATATATAAAAAAAGACACCCCATCTGGGATGTCTACATAAACAAGTGATGATTATAGAACGTTTACGTTTGCGGCATGATCTCCACGATCATTTGTTTTAATATCGAAGCTTACTTTCGCTCCTTCTTCTAATGTACGGAAACCATTACCCTGAATTTCTGTGTAATGTACGAAAATATCATTTCCTTCATCAGAAGTGATAAATCCAAATCCTTTGTCTGCGTTAAACCATTTTACTTTTCCTGTACTCATGTTATAGTACCTCCATTTTTCTGTATAAGAGGCGCCTCAAGGTATTAAAAAACACATATGTGAAATTGTACTTTGAGATAATTACAATTTCTGATATGTGAATATTGAAATCATAGTTATTTTGCTCGTTATTACTTCTTCAGTATAACATAATAATTTCAAATAGCAAGTGTTTTAAAAAAGAATTCGTTTGACAAGCGTGTAAATAAAGCATACACTTACTATATGAGGTAAGGAAATGACAACTAACGAAAAAAAAGTGTTTCATCCCACATTGGGCATTTGTACCATCACGGAATATGACCGTAAAAGTGATCGTATCACGATGATATCTTTAGATGGTAACCAAAGCGTCATTCCATATAAAAATATGGATAAGGCCGGTGTCAGAGAAATCATGGATATTGCTACAGCGCGATTGATTCTGGACAGAATTTTTCATCCGGCGATTCACGCGGATTATGGAAAAGAATTAAGTGAACTTTTAAAAATGCGGAATTATTCGAATATTGATATGAATGCACTGGTGGATGTTTATATTTATTTAATGAATTGGAAATATGCAGAAAGAAAATGTGGCATGAAAAATCAGGAGTGTTTGGAGCGTATTCAGGAGCGCCTTTGTGATGAACTGGCATTTGTGTTAGATGTAGGGAAGGAACAACTCATTGCTCATTTAATTGCCTGTTATGAAAATTTAGCTTAATGAATGAAAGATCGTTTTTCTTTCATTTTTTTTATTATCATATGAGCACCATAGATGATATGCTATGGCAGAGCAAGCTTTCTTATTGTGGGTCCAGAAGAGCGGCATAGAAATATAAAAAACGGAAATTTTATTAAATTTCCGTTTGTTTATGTAATGGTGACCCCTCAGGGAATCGAACCCTGGACCCACTGATTAAGAGTCAGTTGCTCTGCCAGCTGAGCTAAGGAGTCATCACTTAACTTGCTCAGTTATTATACCAGATATAAAACAAATTTCAAGTGTTTTCTTTAAAAAAGTAATAAAAGTTAGCGCATTTTTATCACGTAGATATCTTATTACAGTTCATTACCATAATGCTATCATGGCTTGCTTAAACAGATGTGTAGGAAAAAATTCATAAATAAAAAAGAATAGTGAAGATGGATAGAAATGATAAATATGTGATTATGTGGTATCCGGTAGCATTTATGGAAAGGTTTAGGAATTTATTGTATAATGGTAACAGTTATGGAAGGAAGGATATCCATGTTTTTCAGAAAAAATAAAGCAAAACCGGAAAAGAATGAAGATTTTATCGTAGCAGACACACAGGACTTACATGAGGAAATGATAGAGTCATTAATCGCGATATGTGAAGATGGAATTAGTTATGAAGATGCCTTTGTTTTATCAGATGAAGATATTTATGTATATGCTGATATTTTATCCATCCATGATAATGTGGTGCAGATTTTATTTCAGTTACATCATGACTGGTTAGAAGACACGATATTTGAAGCCATAGCAGCAAGTGGAAGTAGTGTACATGATGCCATCTTAAACGCCTGTAAACAGTATTATGATCAAGTTTTATCGTTATATAGAAAAGCCATCCGCAATGATGAGAAACAATATACTTGTGAGGGATTTACACAAGAACGTCATTTTTTCGATGTATTTGCCAGTAAACTTGGCGGTATCGGAAAAAAAGAAGGACCGGATGTAGATTATTGGGCAATGCTGAAAGAGGCAATCTGTTTGCGCTTAGGCAATAAAAAGGTGTATTGGGTAAAAGTGTTTGCTTCAAAGGACAAAGAAAATGCCACAGCTGAAGTATGGATCAATGGCAAAGAGGCTAAAGAACTTAGTCAAAAGCTTTTGGCATATGCCATAAACTGGGATACCATCAGTGCTATTCATACGGAAAAACAGTGTTTTCTGTTTGTTCAACAGGAACGCAGTTATGAAAAAAGTGATTTCACGAAGAATGAAATACAGGAATATACACGCAAAGCATTGCAGGCTTTTGAAACATGCAAAGGTAAACAAGAACATGTAAAGATACGTTCTCAGCTCATAAAATGGTGTGAGGATGATTCTTTAGCATATGAGATTTTCTGCTTTCTTCCGGAATTATATTGTAAATATGCATATCCTTATGTAGAATTTGGTGAAAAACTCTTTTTAGTGAAGAAAAATGAAAAAACGCGTGAATTATATCAGAGTCAGCTACAGTCTTATGCGTATATTGAAGAGGTAGTTAAACAACATTTTGAAGAGGATGATATTGAAAATTCATGTATCCAGAATGTATTAGCTTTTAGTGCGAATGCCAAAGCAATCCAGAAAGCTATTGAACAAGGGGATTCTCCAGCGGATCTATTCGTACCTGGAATTGGCTATTTTGTCCGCGATGGTTATCAATTAAGATAACCGCCATCCATTTAAAAGATGGTTCGTATATGGTATAAGCGTAAAGCTGAATGAAGAAAAGCGTGTACATACGCAAGAATCATCTGCATAAAAGAAAACAGCGAATGCAAAGATGAAGTACCGTTTCTAAAAAAGGTTTGACATGGCAGTGAATTCATGGTATGCTTAACAAGCAGAAAAGTTAGTGGAAAGTTAGAAGCACCCCTTCTCACCTGATGTCTGAAGACGTAGGTAAATGCTACATCATATTAAGAATTACATGATGATATTAGCGGGTGCATAGTGAGTACCCGCTTTTCTTATGGCAACAAAATGGAGGTGTCTATTATAAACAAGAGAGTTATTCCTAACAATGTAAACGACGATTTAGTAAATGAAAAGATTAAGTTCAAGGAAGTCATGGTGATTGATGCTAATGGCGATAAACTTGGAGTTAAGATGCGTCGTGAAGCTTTAGAGATTGCATACAACCAGGAACTGGATTTATTGTGTGTAGCTCCAAAAGCACAGCCACCGGTTTGTAAAGTGCTGGATTATGGTAAATATCACTTCGAACAGCAGAAGAAAGCAAAAGAAGCGAAGAAGAAACAGCATGTAACCGAGGTGAAGCCAATTCGACTGTCTCCGGTCATTGACCGCCACGATTTTGAAACCAAAATGCGTCATGCACGCAAATGGATCGAGGATGGAATGAAAGTTAAAGTGGATATGCGATTCCGCGGACGCTTGATTACGAGACTCGAGGTTGGTAAAAAGATTATGAATAGCTTCACTGAAGAAATTTCTGATATCGCAGTTATTGAAAAGAAACCAATTCTGGAAGGTAATACGATGTCATGTGTTCTGGCACCGAAGAAGAAATAGTTATTTATAGGAGGTACTACTTATGCCAAAGATGAAATCACATAGAGGTTTAGCAAAACGTATTAAAACAACTGGTTCCGGTAAACTGAAAAGAAGTCACGCTTATACTTCTCACCGTTTCCACGGTAAGACACAGAAACAGAAACGTCATTTAAGAAAAGCATCTACGGTACACAACACAGATTTCAAACGTATCAAACAGATGCTGGTGAAGTAAGATAGGAGGAATATAAACATGGCTAGAGTTAAAGGTGGATATACAACACGTCAAAGAAGAAAGAAAGTATTAAAGTTAGCAAAGGGTTATTATGGAGCAAAACACTTGCTGTATAAAACTGCACACGAGCAGGTAATGCACTCTTTCAAATACGCATACAATGACCGTAAAGATTTAAAACGTGAAATGCGTAAATTATGGATCGCACGTATCAACGCTGCAGCAAGAATGAATGACATTTCTTATTCAAGATTGATGCACGGTTTGAAATTAGCTAACGTAACGATCAACCGTAAAATGCTGTCAGAAATTGCTATTCACGATGAAAAAGGATTCACAAAAATCGTTGAAACAGCAAAGGCTGCATTGGAAAAAGCTGCTGCTTAATTGAGGTATGTATAAATGAATGACACACGGCATACGCTGAATGAACTTCTGGTAGATCTCTTTAATTACATCCTGTTGATTGAAGAGAAGAATCTGCGGGATCAAGGTGTCAGCTTATCCATGACAGAGGTACATATTCTGGAAGCCATTGACAAAAGTGAATCCAAGATGATGTCCGCAATTGCCAAGCGATTGATGGTAACACAAGGAACACTCACCGTTTCAGCTTCAAAGCTTGTTAAAAAAGGATATGTGGAGCGTGTCAAGGATGAACGTGATAAACGTATCGTGCGTCTTCAATTGACTGATCGAGCAGTACATGTCCTTGAAGTTCACAATGATTTTCATGCGAAGATGATTGATAAGCTACTAAATGAGCTGGAGCTGGATAAGGAACAGGAACTGATACAGTCTTTACGAAATCTGATGGATTTCTTTAAATCTCATTACTAATATAACGTCTGTTCATACAGGCGTTTTTCTATTCTATGACACCTTTTATGAATACGAACTAGAACATATGCAGGTTTTATTAGAATTTCTTATACTTGCGATATGTGAACAAGCATAGTTACTTTTGTGATTGTCCTCATAACGTGTTCTTGTGAAATCTGAAAAGAAAAAGAGAAGGTTAAGCACATTATTTCATGCGATTTGCTATTATCGTGACTATCATGTCCGCAAAAAGAAAATAAAAAAGTAAAACATCGTCATAATTCAAAACAGTTTTATGCTATACTATAAGTACAAGTTAATAAAAAATTACGAGAAAGCGAGATGAGAAACAGAACAGACTGTTTTTATCATGTCGCTTTTTTAGCGTATGGGAAAGGAGAATCGCATGAAAACGATTGCTGTTATCGGTGCTGGCATTGTCGGATCTTTTTTAGCATATGATCTGACACAATATGAAGAAGTAGAGGTAATATTATTTGAAAAACATGGGGATGTTGCACAAGAAACAAGTAAGGCGAATAGTGCTATTGTTCATGCTGGATATGATCCTGTAGATGGTACTTTAAAGGCAAAATTAAATAAACGCGGAGCCAAGATGTATCAAAACATATGTAAGCAGTTAGGCTGTGGTTATCAGGCTTGTGGAGGCTATGTATTGGCAAGCAATGAAGAAGAGGTAGAGATCTTACAGGAATTGTATGCAAGAGGTAAAAAGCGCGGTATCACTGTGGAGATAAAAGAACGTGAAGAAGTAGTAAAGAATGAAAAAAACTTGAGTAAACATATTCGTAAAGCTTTGTGGGTGCCAGATACAGCTATCATCACTCCATGGGAAGTATGCGAGGCTCTTGTAGAAGAGGCTTTATGGAATGGCTTACAGCTTCATTTGCATGAAGAAGTGTTGGATATTAAAGCATGCGAAAAGGGATATGTCATAAGAAGTGATAAAGGACAATATTCTGTGGATATGCTTGTGAATGCTGCTGGCTTAGGTGCACAAAAGATCATGGAAATGGTGGAGGCAGAATCCTTATTTACGATTACACCAAAACGTGGTCAATATTATGTTCTAGCTAAGCGTAGTCAACCTTATGTATCCCATGTGTTATATCCTGCCCCATCTAAAGCGGGAAAAGGTGTTTTGGCAGTGCCTACCATACATGGTAATATTTTGTTAGGACCAACGAGTGAAATATTAAAGAAGGTGGATAATGCCACAACAACGTCAGGCTTACAAGAAGTACAGGAAAAGGTGGAAAAAATCATTCAACATGTACCTTATCAAGAAGTTATCCATAGTTACAGCGGATGTCGGCCTACTGGTAATAACAATGATTTCTATATCGAAGAATCAAGAAGGTGCAAGGGGATTTTTCATTTAGGATGCATTGATTCACCAGGCTTAGCATCAGCACCTGCCATAAGTGAATATGTGATCGTAGAACTCATGAAACTTCCGTTGACTTTTCATAAGAAAAAACATATTGTGCATCGTCAAAAACCACTCATTATGCGAAACTTAAGTGAAACAAAACAGCAAGCCCTCATACAAAAGCATCCGGGCTATGGACATATCGTCTGTTATTGTGAGCAGATCAGTGAGCAAGAAGTGGTCGATTGTATCCATCGAAAGTGTGGTGCCCATAGCATTGCGGGGGTAAAAATGCGTGTGCGCCCAGGAATGGGGAAATGTCAGGGAGGGTATTGTGAAGTAGAAATCGCTAAACTATTGGCAAGAGAATTGCAAATACCATTGCACGAAGTGCAATATGATGAAGACAGCTATTATGAGGTGGCAAAGGAGGGGAGACGATGAAACAGGTAGATATGATCATTATCGGAGGTGGCAGTGCTGGAATGAGTGCAGCTATTGCGGCCAAAGAAGCTGGTATAGATAATATCTTGATCTTAGAGCGTAAGGAAGAACTCGGTGGAATTTTGCAGCAATGTATTCATAATGGTTTTGGCTTACAGACTTTTCATGAAGAGTTAAGTGGTCCTATGTATGCGCAACGCTTTATAGATCAAATTCATGCTTATCGAATTCCCTATCGTTTATGCAGTGATGTTGTATGGATCGATGAGAGATTACGTGTACAATATGTTAATGCAGAAGAAGGCTATGTATGGGTACAGGCGAAAACGATTCTTTTAGCTTGTGGCTGTTATGAACGTAATCGCGGAGCCATCAGTATTCCTGGAAAACGGCTGCCTGGTGTCTATACGGCAGGCAGCGCACAGCGTTTTTTAAATCTTGAAAATATTCTCGTTGGCAAGAACATCTTCATCTTGGGAAGTGGTGATATCGGACTCATCATGGCAAGACGTATGACACTGGAAGGGGCAAACGTGTTGGGGGTAGCTGAAATTATGCCATATTCCAATGGCTTAAATCGAAATATTGTACAATGCTTAAAAGATTTTGCGATTCCTTTATATTTATCACATACAATCGTTGATATTCAAGGGGATTTTCATGTGGAACGTGTAGTCATTGCCCAGGTAGATGAACATCGCAACATTCTTCCAAAGACACAGAAAAGCTTTGCGGTTGATACCTTATTATTGTCCATTGGGCTGCTTCCGGAAATGTCATTAGCAGATCATTTGGATATGGAAATGGATAGTAAGAGCAAAGGGGCAAAAGTAAACGCACATTATGAAACAAGTATTCCGCATATCTATGCTTGTGGGAATGCTTTGCATGTCCATGATATTGTGGATTTTGTCAGTATGGAGGCTCATGAAGCGGCTTTATGTGCCGTTCAAGATATCAAAGGGCAGTATCACCGACAGAAACAATTTTCTACGCAAGCTGGGTCAGGTATTTCCTATGTATTGCCGCATTCTGTTGATGCCCAGCCTTCACAAAACATCACCCTTTGTGTTCGTTCCATTAGACCTTATAAACAGGTGATGATCAACATACGAACAGGGGATCGTATTATCAAAACCATAACAAAACGCTATCTATTACCTTCTGAAATGGAACGAATTATTTTAAAACTATCAGATATTGGTATTTTAGAGGAATCATTAATTGTGGAGGTAAAAGAGTCATGAAAAAGACATTTGACTGTATTGTTTGCCCAATGAGTTGTCATTTAGAAGTGACGAAGCAAAAAGATGATATACAAGTCAGAGGAAATAGCTGTTTGAAAGGAGCAGCCTTTGCTCGTCAGGAGATGATAGAACCTATGCGCATGTTAACGACGACCATACGTATAGAACATGCTATCTATCCATTACTGCCGGTGATTACTTCAAGAAATGTTCCAAAAGCTAAATTATTTGCTATAATGGAAGTATGTAAACACGTTTGCGTAAGTGCGCCGGTGCATGTAAATGATGTGATTGTAAAAAATATTGCGGACAGCGGCGCAGACTTATTGGCATCAAGAAGCATGGAAAGAAGGATTTGATGATCATACAGAACATCTTGCCGGTGATATCCGATTGGAAGACATTTGAAGCCTTTCTAAAGGGGTCTTATACATGGTGCATCCTCATGGATTTTCATATGAACTTTATGGAGGACTTGGTAAAACAGTTGCATGAGCATAACAAAAAAGGCATCGTGCATATGGATTTGATTCATGGTATTGCCAATGATCAATATGGTACACAATATATGTGTCAGAAGGTACATGCAGATGGAATTATATCAACAAAGCCGAAAGCGATTGAAGCTGCTAAAAGCAATCAATGCATTTCGATCTTACGTATTTTCATGATTGATTCACGCTCCTTTATGCGTTCTGTACACATGGCATCAGCTTTACAGCCGGATTATATTGAAGTTTTACCAGCTTTATTACCGGGGATTGTTAAAAAGTTGCATGCCTATTGCAATATTCCAGTCATTGGCGGTGGTATGATCGAGAATCAAGAAGATATCGCCAAGTGTTTATCCGGTGGTATGCAGGCAGTATCAACTAGTCATAGAGAACTATGGGAAAGTGTGGAGAAATAAAAAGAGCATTGGTGTTAGGTGGTGGCGGAAGTAAAGGTGCCTATGAAATCGGTGTATGGAAGGCTTTAGATGAGATGCATCAGCAATTTGATCTGGTTTGTGGAACAAGCATTGGGGCAATGATCGGGGTATTGTATGTGCAGCATGATTATCCTAAGGCTTATGATCTGTGGAAAGATCTGAAGGTGGAAGATATCATGGTAAATGGTGTTAATTTGGATAAAGATATCGAATTGATCATGTCTCAGAAAGGGAAATATGCCGACTTTTTATCAAGCTATATCCATCATAAAGGTGCAGATATTACACCGTTTATTGAAACAATCACACCTTTATTTGATGCAGATGCCTTTTTCAACAGTGACATTGATTATGCCTGTATGACCGTTAATTTCACACGCCGCCAACCGCATCCATTTCTAAAGCAAAAGATGGACAGAGATCGTGTCATTGATTATGTTTTAGCTAGCGCTTCATGTTTCCCGGCATTTCCAATGAAAGAGATTGATGGGGAATACTATCTTGATGGTGGCTATCATGACAATGTACCGATTGAACTGGCACGCAGCTTAGGCGCTCAACAAATCGTAGCCGTTGATTTAAAAGCTGTTGGAAAAAATCAAATTCATGAACCACAGGAAGATACTATTTACATAGAACCCTATGTACCCTTAGGAAGCTTTCTGCTATTTGATACGAAACGAATTCATCGCAATATGCAGCTAGGGTATCAAGATACTATGAAGAAATTTCATAAGCTTCTTGGTTCTATTTATACCTTTTCCTTAAACGATGAAAAAGCCATTGCGCATTTGGATGATCAGCTACAAAAAGCATTGGAACAAATTGATGATCTATTGGATCATGAAACTATGCTTAATGTGGTAGAAAAGGTTGTTCATCATCGCGTCTTGAAAGGTCTTGCGCCTTATCAATATCATACGTTTCCTTTCTTTGCCTTGTTAGAAAAAACGGCATGGATATTTGGATTAGCAGATATTGGCATTTGGCAGTTACAAGCATTTGTAATTGAAATCTTACATGTTGCTGACGCGCATATAAGCATATTTGAAAAGATGAAGGCTAGCCGCATTTCCGTGGGTGACATCATCGTGGCATTGAAAAATGAAAGTGAATTAGAAATCATTTGTTATATTTATCAGTATCTATTGGATACTCAAAATAAGCAAAGTGATCGTTTCACTGGGTTAAAAGCTATCAGTGTCGTATTTAATGACTCTTTTTTGAAGGCTTACATGCTATATGCCTTGCATATGAATTTTTTGAAGATGGAAGGGTAAGAAAAGAATGCTCATGTATAGCTGAAGATGCAAGAAATCTCTTTTTAAAAAACTTTATTAAAAAGATAAAACGTCATCCTGAAAGAATCTTGGCATTCTTGTAGGGATGCGTTTTTATTCATATGATAGTAAGCATGTTATCTATGATCAAGAAAAAAACGATCTTGTTTACTTTAACGGGTATAAAGGAAGCTAATAAGTTTGCATCATCATAAGATGATCTATGCGCGACACCTTCCACTGTTTGTTGGCACAGGTATTTCCACTATGATATAATGGTACTTGAAAGGTGTGTTTAACTATGAAGTATAAATTTCATGATGAAAAAGTGTTGCACAGAATAAAACCATGGGTTTATCTGTCGACCTATATATTGCTGTTGGCTTTTTTTCTTATGCATGTACAAGATGTAGTAAATGGTTTTGACTTTGTGTTATCTTTGTTTCGCTCTTTGTTATATGCTATCGTATTTGCCTATGTCTTAAATTTACCGATGAAAAAGATTGAATCTTTTATCATCCGCCATACAAAAGAAACATCGCTTTTGCGTAAAAGAAAACGCATGGTTTCCATGTTTCTGACATTTTTAATTGCTTTTTTGTTACTAATCATCATTGGCAGCATCATCTTGCCAAGCATTATCGATTCACTGATTTCACTTATGCAAAATCTTTCGTCGTTTTTTACCGATATTGTTAAAAATATAGATGAGATATTAAAATATTTTCATATTGATTATCGTATTGAAGACATTCAACAGGTGGAACAATTCATAAAAATGCCATGGGAGAAGATTGTCAGCAATGCGATAGCCTTTCTTTCGGGTAGTGCCAGTGGCATTTTATCTAGTGCCTCTAATTTCATCTCATCTTTTGCCGTTGGTTTTACGGGTTTTATGTTTTCTTTATATTTATTAAGTGGGAAAGAAAATTTTATCCGCCAATTGCGTAAGGTAACAGCTGCCTTTTGTGGATATGATGCATCTTTGATTGTCTTCCAATATGCAAGTCGTGTAAATCGTATTTTCTCAAGTTTTATTGGTGGACAGTTAACCGAGGCATGTATCTTATGGGTATTATATTATGTATGCATGCGTTTGTTTCAATTCCCATATCCGGAACTTATCTGTACCCTTATTGCCGTTTGTTCTTTAGTTCCTGTATTTGGATCCATGTTTGCGATGAGTGTTGGTGCTGTCATGATGCTTTCACACGATCCTTTGCAAAGTATTTGGTTTATTGTCTTCTATCAGGTAATCAGTTATTTTGAAGACAATGTAATTTATCCACGCGTGGTTGGGAATTCTGTTGGCCTGCCAGGCTTATGGGTATTATTGAGTATTTTTGTCTTTGGTGATTTATGGGGCGTATTTGGTATGGTGATGGCTGTTCCTACAACTGCTTGCTTGTATGTATTCTTTGCTGAATTTATAAATAATCGATTAAGAAAGAAACGATTGCGTATTGAAAATGATACGTTAGTTCAAGAGGAAATACATGATGAAAAAACAATTTCATAAAGTTGTGTCAAAATTCACGTTAGTATTTCTTATTATAGGAATGCTAGTAGGAGGTTGTAAAGAAAAGGAAACATCAAAAGTAGCTGTTCGTTTGCCTTCCTTTCCTGCGATAAAATCAAGTATCCAAAAAATTGCTTGTGTTGGGGATAGCATCACATATGGCTCCACTTTACAAGATAGGAAAAGCGAAAGTTATCCATCACAGTTATCAAAACGATTCGGGAACACCATCCAAGTCAAAAATTTTGGTGTTGATGGTGCAGCTGTACAGAAAACAGCAATCTTATCGTATTGGAATTGTAAGGAAATGAGCGAAAGTCTTTCTTATCAAAGCGATGTCATCTTTTTGATGCTTGGTACAAATGATTCTAAAAGTGTAAATTGGCAAAATGTTGAGGCTTTTAAAAAAGATTATATATCCTTAATTGAAACATATCAACAAGCATTGCCTAAAGCTGTTATATACCTAATGTTACCTTCGACAATGTATTCAATCCGTGAAGATGGTACATTAATTCACCAATTTTCACAAAGTAACATGAAGGAAATACAATCCGTTATTAAATCCATCGCAAAAGAAAAACAGCTGCCGCTTATTGATATTCATAGTGTCACAGCTGACCATGAAGAGTATTATCGTTATGATGGTATACATCCAAATGCAGATGGAGCAGCCTTCATCGCACAAACAGTCTATGACAGACTTGTGATAGATCAGCTAGAAGCCTTCTTACGTATCTTTGTAAATTGGGAGATCAAAGCGATGAAAATACTTATTGAAGCAAAATAAGAGTGCCGAGGAGGAATGAGAATGCCGTGGTGCAAGAAAGAAGATACAACAAATGCCATCATAACGGCAAAGCGTAATATGCAAAGTTCTCACCATGATGTAAAGATGATACAAAAGTTGCCGGAAATTGCTATTCTGTTCTTCATAGGGAAAGCTATACCTTATGTTTTGCGCACCTATGAATGTGATGAGCTATCCGCCAAATTTCCACGCTTTTTAAATCCATGCCCAATATATCGTTTTAAGAACATGGAAGCATGTTTTTTGGATGGAGGCAGAGGAGCACCACAGGCTGCAGATACTTTGGAAACGTTAGCGGAACTAGGAGTAAAAACGATTATATCTGTAGGCATGATAGGAGCCTTTCATCCTGCTTTCCATGTTGGTGATATACTTATCCCTTCCCATGCGTTAGCTGAAGAAGGAACTTCTCATCATTACTATGAAGATCTCATCTTTGCGTATCCTGCGCATCCTTTATGGGAAGAGCTAAAAAATCTATTGCCACAAGCGAAAAGTGAGCCAATTGTGAGCTGTGATGCTATTTATCGTCAAACCCTGCGAAAAGAAGAGCAATGGCGTAGGCAAGGCTGTGTCGGTGTTGATATGGAGACCTCTGCCATTATGAGCATTGGAAATTACCGGCATTTGCAGACAGCAGCAATTCTTATGGTTTCTGATGTTCATTCACATGAAACAGAGCATTGCGCTTGGGAATGGAAGGTGACAGATGCAATGCGAGAGGCTTTTACACGTACTTGTATCTCTTGTGTACAACGCTTATCCAGTGATAAAGAAATAACGAAATGAATGGATGGAAAACATCTCTTCTGATACACATAAAAAAACAGAAGGCAAATGAAGTGCACCCCATAATTTGGACATACAAATTATGGAGGTGCATTTTAATATGTCAAAGTTAACCAGAGAACAAAAAATAGAAATATACGCTAGAAGAAAGAATGGAGAAACAGTTTCCTCTTTAATTAAAGAATTTAAAATCAGATCAGAGGCAGTAAACTATATAGTTAGTCTCATTGATCTTCACGGATTTGATATTTTGAGAACTGATAAAAATAACTATTATTCAATCATGATGAAACAGGAAATAATAGATAAGGTTCTGATTGATAATTGTTCAATACGCTCTGTAGCTTTAGAATACGGATTATTATCAAGAGGTATGTTGCAAAAATGGATTTGTTCGTATAAAAAGCATGGATGTGTTATAGTAGAGAAGACAAAAGGAAGGTCATCTGCTATGAAAAAGAAAAATGTAATTATCAAACCTTATGATGAAATGGATGATAAAGAAAAGGTTAAATATAACGAGGATCGTATTCAATATTTAGAAGCGGAGAATGAATACTTAAAAAAATTGCAAGCTGTAGTTCAAGCACGGAAGAATCGACAATCGAAGAAAGAGTAAAGATTGTCTTTGAATTACGGCTGAAATATCCTTTAAAGATTCTTCTTGAAACATCCAAGATACCAAGATCAACTTATTACTATACCGTTTCTAAAGTTGATAAAGATACCGGAAATGATGAAGTAATGAATAACATCATTGATATCTTCTATACTCATAAAGGGCGCTATGGATACCGCAGAATTACTTTAGAACTTACCAATAAAGGATTTCATATCAATCACAAAAAAGTAAAACGATTGATGAAGCGTTTAGGCTTATATGGAATTGCACCGAAAGCAAAATACAAATCCTATAAGGGAGCCATAAACGGAACCGTAAAAAACCAATTATTAAATAAAGTAGTGGATGAAGAAAATCATAAGACATGCTACGAAAGAGATTTTACAACTACAAAGTGTGATGAGAAATGGACAACCGATATATCCGAATTTCATATCGCAGCCGGCAAGCTATATCTATCGCCCATATTAGATATGCACAGTCGTGAAATCATATCGTTCAGCATATCAAATAGTCCTAACTATGAACAAACGAAAGAAATGCTTAATTACGCTTTTAAAACGCATAAAGACTTGAAAGGATTGATCTTTCATTCCGATCAAGGATGGCAATACCAAATGCAGCCTTATCATAAAGTATTGAAAAAACAAGGAATTATCCAATCAATGTCACGAAAAGGAAATTGTCTTGATAACTCACCTATGGAGAACTTCTTTGGGATTATGAAACGAGAAATGTTTTATGGACATGAATATGAATTTAAAACATTAGATGAATTACGTATTGCCATGAAAGAATATATCAAGTATTATAATACACAAAGAATCACAGTAAAATTAAAAGGATTAACTCCTATACAATATAGGAATCAATCCTTAATCAGTCGGGTGTGATAATCTGTGTCCAACTTTATGGGTGCACTTCAAAATTCGCTTGGTGAGCTGCCTTCTGCTTTTTTGTTATTATTTGAATAATTCTTCCTGATGGGATGCAAAAACATATTCATCAATCGTATTTTTGATACGGTCTTTGATCAATGCTTCCGGATCATTTTCTAAAACACCTTCACGTACTTTTGTATACTGAATTGGCATAAACTGTGATAAAGCGGCGAGAGAGATACCTTCTTTACGCAGATTAGCAATCAATTTATCTTTCGCTGCTGCAACCTTAGGATTTGGCATATAATAACGGCTGCGATCAGAGAAACTGAATTTACGTTTGAACCATAATGCGTTATCATCACCATGATAATGTTTGCACCAGTTCTTAGGTTCTTCTAACATAGCTTCTTCCAAAACATCAATAAAATGTGATTTTTCATCATCTCTGCCATGGAACTGCATATCTTCCATATATGCTAATGCAAACAATGCTTCACGCATGCCATAGGTCATTCCTGGACCTACCTTCAAGATGCCAACACCATCTTCTACAAGTTCGCGTAGTTTGTATTTTGTCTGATAATCGGTAGAATGTCCTTCAAATACCAGATTAGGGAAATCTTTAATGCTTGCCATTAAATCTTTTGCTTTCTCGCGATCATATTCCGTACATCCGGCATCTTTTTCTTCTACACCTGGTTGAACAACCACGGCGATGACATCCTTCCAGATATCGTCCAATCCTTCTTTTTTGAATGCTGCTTCAAATGCTGCAACCGTTGCCTTGAAATCTTCAACTCGTGTTACCTGCATGCCGGCATCTGCTTCCTGAGCACCGCCAGGAATAGGTACTTCACTACCTACGATATAGACAGGACGAACAGCATCAGGATTGGTTTTTAAAACTTCCTGGTAAGTATCTTCACATACACGTGCAAGTTCAGCACCGCGGCGAGCGATGGTTTCATCACTTAAGCGAACATTTGGATCATCGTCTGCTACCTTCATGCTGGTATCGATATGAATCTTAGTGAATCCGGCAGCGACATAGCAACGAACCAATTCACGAGCCATTGCCATGGCTTCTTTTTCTGGCTTAGAAGCAAAGGTCAATGGTCCTAAATGATCTCCGCCCAAGAATACACGATCTTTTGCCAAGCCTACTTTATCAGCTTTCTCCATAACGAAGTTCATGAAGTCAATAGGCTTCATTCCTGTATAACCACCATTTTGATCTACTTGATTTGCGGTAGCTTCAATCAGCACACAGGAATCATCACGTTTTGCAGCCTCTAAAGCAGCTTCAATGACATAATCATTCGCACTGCAGCAAGAATAAATTCCTACCGGCTGACCATTTTTCTGTTTTACTACAATTTGTTTTAATGGATTTGCGTTTGGCATTATAAAACCCTCCTTATCTAATTCAAATTATAACACGAATAAAAAGAAAGTAAACGGATACATATCGGCTTGCTAGTTTGTATAAAAGTTTTATTCAAAAATGCAAATTTCATGAATACAATGAAGTAGATGCATCTTGCAAAGCCTGTTATGTCAGATATTGTCGAGAAATCACTAGTTTTGTAAAGACTATGAAAAGGCATTGTATTCAATAGAATTCCTTGCTATACTATGGGCTAATGCAAGAATGTGATTCATTTGTGATTTGAGGTGTTTTGTGTGAATAAAAAAGAACTGGCAATCTTACAAAATATACAGCATTTGATACAGCAGTTGGATTGTGGAGCAGATGATGAGGAACAAAAACCAAACGTAAGCAGTTTCGCCAATCGAATGCTTGCTTTAAGTAAGATTACATGCTGGCGATATGAACCTATGAGTAATATGTTATTTTTTACAGATGAGAAAGGGTCTAAAAAGCATCCAAGTGGATGCTCTCTTACCCTTTTCCTTAAGGAGTTGAATAGAAAAGACCGTCAAAATATGCTAGATGCCTTTCATCGATTGTTAACAGAAAGTTGTGATGAAATAACCTTTACTTTTGCTAAGCCTTTTAAAAATGGTCAGCATTGGTATGAAGTACATGCCTGTCGTTATGAAAAATGTATCATAGGGACGATGTGTTTATTACGTCATGAAGATGAACAAGCTCAAAAAGCGTTGCAGGATAAACAAAAATTCGAACTGTTAATGAGCATTGCCAATGTTTTTGTATGGGAGTATGACGTAGGAAAAAAGGTGTTTTCTGCGAATGAGTCACTTTGCCAAAAACTTGGTGTTCCGCATAAAACCTTTCCAATCAAAGAGTTAAAAAAGGTCTTAAAAATTGAACGTCTAGACGACTTTTTAAAAAATATACATGAAAAACAACAGCAAGATCACAGCGTCATTCATATCACCAATCCTTATGGGGATATGCAGTTTATCTTTGAGACCAGTTTTAATTCTATTATTGATAATGAGGGAAAATGTATTCTGGTTTTGGGAACCTTGCATGATATAACAGAACAGGAAATCTTAAAAGATAAGGCTAGTCGTGATGATCTGACAGGGTGTTTTAATCGGGGAAGTGCCGATGTAACACTTTTAAATACCTTTAAACGTTTTCAAGAAACGAGGGAACAATATATGATCATCTTTTTCGATATTGATAAGTTTAAAGAATATAATGATACCTTTGGACATGATGCCGGTGATTATGTCTTAAAACGTTTTAGTTTGTTGATCATGCAGGAAATTAGAAGCAGTGATCGATTGTTCCGATGGGGTGGAGATGAATTTTTATTACTATGCAGTGGCATTGCAAAAGAAAATATGTATACGTATATTGATCGCTTGCGCAGAGTGATTGCCTGTGCACAGTTCACATATAGTGGTAAGAAGTTTCGCGTTACCACAAGTATTGGCGCAGCGTATTATTATGCCAATGATACGACTTATCAAGATGCGATGAAGCGGGCAGATCGCAGTGTGTATAAATCGAAGCTAGCAGGACGTAATAATGCCTGTATGCTGTTGAAATAGTAGTATAGTATGTTTAGTTGGATATGCTTTTTTAAAGCAGGTCTTTCATGTCCAAGGGCATTTCACAGGTTACTTGTATATTCTTATTTGTGAATGGATGCTGTAAGGTCAACAATGAGGCATGAAGAGCTAGACGATGAATTTTATCAGATGGTGTACCATATAAAGAATCGCTCAACAAAGGGTGTTTTAAGGCAGCCAAATGTACACGTATCTGATGGGTGCGACCAGTAAACAAACGTGCATGTATCCAGGAATAGGCTCCATAATTTTTTTGTAAAGTAATCGTTGTTTTGGCATGTTTTCCTGTTGCGGATACGCGCATTTTTCGGGCATCATGACGATCTCTGGCGATGGGATAGGTGATCGTTTGTTTTTTCTGATGGATGCTGCCTTCCACAATAGCTTCATATTCACGTTGTATCTGTTTTTCTTTCATCATATGATCCAATAATGGTTGAAAGAAAGGTATTTTACAAAACAGAACGATTCCACTTGTCTCTTTATCTAAGCGATGTAAGGGACGAACGGGTGCAGTGATTCCTTGCATCAAATAATACCCTTGTACACGATTGCATAAGGTATGTGATGTATCTACACCATCGCTATGTACCAAAAGATGACTTGGCTTATTTACAGCTAATAATAATTCATCTTCATAACAAATCGAAAGCTCTGTAAAGTCTGGCGGTATCGAGGACAAAGTCTCATCAGGTAAGTGAATCTGTACTTCATCATTTTTGGTAATCGATTGATTTTGTTTGCATAAGTAGCCATTGAGATATAATTGCTTGTTTTGATATAAGAGATAACGCGCTTTTTTTGACTGATGCAGATCTTGTAATAGTGTATCTATATCACTATCCTGTTCGCTTTGGATTTGTATACTATGATACTTCATTGTGATCTTCATTTAGATTACTCCTATCTTTTTGAAAGTAGCGTATCATGAATTAGGAAAAATGAAAAGAGTAAATACTTTATTTAAACGATTGTCCTTAAAGAAACAAACACCATCTTCATCATTCAAAAAATTTTTAGTGCATATCATTTTTCATTTTAAAAGGACGATGGTATACTGACAACGTATTAAGGAAATACTGACAACGTAAGATTATAAACAACGATAAAACAGGAGGAAATGAAAATGAAATTATTAAAATGTGCAGTATGCGGCAATATTGTCGAAGTAGTAGAAGATAAAGGCGTTCCAATCATGTGCTGTGGTCAGCAGATGCAAGAATTAAAAGCCAATACAACAGATGGAGCTTTAGAGAAACATGTACCTGTAGCTGAAATTGTTGATGGTAATTTACATGTGAAAGTCGGCTCTATGGAACATCCTATGTTAGCTGAACACTTCATTACAATGATCTTAGTAGAATTTGGTGATAACTTGTATCGAGTAAACTTAAAGCCAGGTGAAAAAC
Organism: Eubacterium sp. 3_1_31; assembly: GCF_964249515.1. Taxonomy (NCBI): domain Bacteria; kingdom Bacillati; phylum Bacillota; class Clostridia; order Eubacteriales; family Eubacteriaceae; genus Eubacterium; species Eubacterium sp. 3_1_31. The sequence goes on along the minus strand of NZ_CAXUBY010000012.1, from coordinate 12,259 downwards.
CAGAAGCCGTTTTTGCTTTAGGTGATTATAAAGGCAAAATCCATGTTTACGAATATTGTAATCTGCATGGCTTATGGAAAACAGACCTTGAGGCATAATTAACGAAAAAGGAAGATAGGAAAGAAATGGACTATGGGACATAGTCTTTTTCTTTATGCTCTTGCATTCACTTTCTCACCTGCGATACAATACACTTGTATTGACAGGAGGAATATGAATATGGGCTATAAGCTGGAAATCTGCTGTGGCAGTTATGAAGATGTATGTGCGGCTCAACGCGGTGGTGCCGATCGTGCTGAATTAAATTCGGCTTTACATATGGGAGGATTAACCCCTTCACTGGCATCTTTAATCATGGCTAAACGTGATTGCCAAATCCCAATCATTGCCATGGTAAGAGGACGTGGAGCAGGTTTTTGTTATAATGAAACAGAGAAAAAAGTTATGTTAGAAGATGCAGCCCTTTTATTGGAACATGGGGCGGATGGCTTGGCTTTTGGTTATTTAAAGGAAGATGCAACTATCGATGAAGAAGCTGTTCGTATCATGTGTGATTTGATCCATTCCTATGGCAAATGTGCGGTTTTTCATCGAGCCTTTGATTGTGTGAAAGATATGGATGGGGCTATGGAGAAATTGATATCTTTAGGGGTGGATCGCGTATTGACTAGTGGAGGACAGCCGAATGTAGAAAAAGGAAGTGAGATGCTGGCCCATCTACAAAAAACCTATGGTTCTCAGATGGAAATCTTGGCAGGCTGCGGAGTTAATGAAATGAATGCCAAAGATCTGATTGAGATAACGAAGGTTCAGCAGCTGCACTCTTCTTGCAAGGTATGGAAAAATGATCCTACAACTATCGGCAAGCAGGTGAGCTATGCCTATGCTGCAGCACCTCATGAAATGGCTTATGATGTGGTTAGTGAAGAACGTGTACGCGCTTTGCGAAAAGCCATGATGTAAAGGCATACATAAATTTCTTATAAAATAGTCAAAGCTATAGAAGTGATGAGATGTTGAGGTGTATAATAAGAAAAAAGGAGAAGGATAAACATGGAAAATTTTACGTATACAATACCTACGACCATTTATTTTGGTAAAGGACAGGTGAAACAAATCGGTGATATTGTTTCACAGTATGGAAAGCGTGTATTGCTGGTATATGGTGGCGGCAGTATTAAGCGCAATGGTATTTATGATGATGTTACAGCTATTTTTAAAGAAAACGGAATTACGTATTTTGAATTAGCAGGAGTAGAACCTAATCCACGTATTACAACCGTACGTAAGGGTGTAGAAATATGCCGTAAGGAAAATATTGAAGTCGTATTGCCAATCGGTGGAGGTTCTACGATTGATTGTGCAAAGGTCATTGCTGCAGCAACAAGCTATAGCGGTGATGCTTGGGATATTGTTTTAGATCCAAGCAAAGTTGTCAGTGTCTTACCAATTGTTAGCATTCTAACATTAGCTGCTACCGGCTCTGAGATGGATACCTTTGCCGTCATTAGCGATATGGACAGCAATGATAAGATTGGTACTTCTCATGAAGATATGCGTCCGAAAGCATCTATTCTAGATCCAACCTATACCTTTAGTGTTCCGGCTTATCAAACAGCTGCCGGAACAGCTGATATCATGTCACATATCATGGAATGCTATTTCTCAAATGTGCAAGGATATATGCAGGATCGTATGGCGGAAGGTTTGTTAAAGACCTGTATTGAATTTGGTGTGAAGGCAATCGCTAAACCTGATGATTATGAAGCCAGAGCGAACTTGATGTGGGCAAGCAGTTGGGCAATTAACAATTTCATCAAGCTGGGCAAGGCTGTTGAATGGAGCGTACATCCTATGGAACACCAGTTGAGTGCTTACTACGATATTACGCATGGCGTAGGGTTAGCTATTTTGACACCACATTGGATGGAACATGTATTGAATGATAATACTGTAGAAAAGTTTAAAGAATTCGGTGTCAACGTTTGGAACCTGTCAAAGGATGAAGATGCTTATACGATTGCTCATCAGGCAATTCAAAAAACCAGAGAATATTTTGTAGCTATGGGCATTCCTACAACATTGCGCGAAGTTGGCATTGTGGATGATCGCTACTTTGATGTAATGGCAGAGAAAGCATGTGCTGGATTAGAAGCTGCTTTTGTACCATTAACCAAAGAGGATGTTAAAGCTATTTATCAAAAAGCACTTTAAAAAAGAAACAGTAAAATGGCAAGCATAAAAAAGGTCAGAACTTCTGACCTTTTTGCGACTTTTGATAGTTTATTTCTCTGTACGATAATAATGAACCAGAGCCTGTGTACCATTGTTTCCTTCGGTTTTTGCTAATTCTTCATACATCTCACATACTGTATTCAGCATTGGTAAATTAACTTTGCCAGCCATTTCTTCTTGAACGATATGCATGTCTTTAATGAAATGATGGATATAAAAACCAGGAGCAAAATCCTTTCGCAAGACACGTGGTGCGGTATTGGCGATTTGCCAACTTCCAGCAGCGCCACCCTTGATTGCTTCTAACATGGTTTCTACATCCAAATGATTTTGTTCAGCATAAACAATAGCTTCACTCATGGCTGCGACTGCACCAGCAACAGCGATTTGATTGCAGGCTTTTGTATGCTGACCACTACCAGCCTCTCCCATATAATGCAAACTATTGCCAAGTAGGGATAAAACTGGCGTAACTGTTTCAAATATTTTTTTATCTCCACCAACCATGATAGATAAAGTGGCAGCTTTTGCTCCACTATCTCCACCGGAAACAGGAGCATCCAAGATATCTAAACCATGGTTCTTAGCTTCTTTGTAGAGCTGTTGTGCAAGCTTTGGAGAACTGGTTGTAAAATCAATCAAGATAGTACCAGCTTGTACTGCCGAAAAGATTTTTTGATAAACCTCCGCAACATCTTTTGGATAGCCAACCATGGTACACACAAGCTCTGCATCGCTCACACATTCTTCAATGCTGTCACAAACCTTTACACCATCCTTGGCTAGATCCAATGCTTTCGCTTTGGTACGATTGTATGCAGAAACACTATGTCCGCCATGCACAAGGTGCAGCAGCATGCTTTTTCCCATGACTCCGGTACCAATCCAAGCAATTTTCATATAATCACCTTCCTTGCTTCTTATTATAACGTATCAGCTTTTGAAAGCAAAGATGCGAATACTTGCACATCATAAAAACAACATCTGCAGCATATAAAAGGACAAGCAGGAAAAAAGGGCTTGCAGCAAACGGAACAATAAAAATTTGCCATAGGATAGAGGAACATGCTCAACCATAGAAAAAATCTGCATATGGACGCAGAAACCGCCAAAGGACAATAGCACACAGAGCAGCAGTTGGATTAGTATGGGAGCATAAGGAAGACTTTGGAGTAAGACAGCTCCACTGGAAAATTCAGCACTGATACGCAAAGGCAGTGCAACAGCTTCGGGTAAAAAGGAGAGCAGCACCCCGCTGATGCTTAGAAATAACATGAGGTAGCCACCAATCATATATAAGGACAGACCGCTTTCTTTGACAGCTATAGACAACTGTTTCATCATGGGCTGTGCAGCACTAGGGGACAAGGCTGCCTGAACACTTTGCTTACGGGTAAAAAACAATAAAAAAAGGCCAGCGAATAACTGTGCTGCATAAAGTAAAATACCGATCTTTACCGAATGATAAAATACTACACCACAAGTCATAATGACAAAACCAGGAGTTGCAAAACAGCAGGTATATAACAAACGCTGTGCCTGTGGTAAGGATAACGTATGCTCGTGATATGCTTCATCAATTAACAGTGAGCCGGTGGGAAAACCTAGCAGCATTGTACAAAGAACCAGCTGTACACCGGCTTTGTTCATGTTCAGCAAAGTCGGAAGAAAAGGCAGTGGAACTAAAGCAAAGGCATGTGTGTGATATAAAAATTTCACCAGTACCATTGTAACAAACATCGAGGGAACCAACTTTTCAAACCAGATCGTCAATCCTTGTTGTGCATATTGCAGGGTCAAGGAGCCAAAGCAAAGTGTGATAAGGAAACTAAATAAGAGGAAGGGAAGCAGGAGTTTCTTCATGTACATCACCTATTCTATCGTATGATGTTCATGAAAAAAACATGAGGGAAACAACGTTAGATACAAATCGCAATTACCACATGCTCTTTTGCAGGAAACCTTTAGGAAATAAGAAGGGGACTTTGCGTTTTTCATAAAATATGGTAAACTATAAACTCAGAAAACAAAAAGGGTGATATGATGATAGCATTATTAGCAAAAAAAATGATACCAGATCATGAGAATATCGAAAATGAAAAGGTTCGTCGTGCCTATGGAAATCTAACAAGCACGGTAGGCATCGCCAATAATATTCTTTTATTTGTCTTTAAGTTTATCGCCGGTACTTTAGCACATAGTGTTTCTATCACAGCCGATGCAATCAACAACCTGTCGGATGCCGGAAGCTCTGTGATTTCTTTGATTAGTTTTAAGTTATCCAGCAAACCGGCTGATGAGAAACATCCTTTTGGGCATGCACGCTATGAGTGTATTGCCAGCATGGTGGTGGCTTGTCTGATTTTATTGTTGGGCTTTGAATTAATTAAAACAAGTTTAGATAAGATTTTACATCCGGAAGCAGTCGTCTTTTCCTGGCTGTCTTTAGTTATCTTGGTGTTTTCCATCTCGGTGAAACTGTGGATGTATTCCTATAATAAAAAATATGGCAGATTGCTGCAATCTAGCATCATGGAAGCTACAGCAGCTGACAGTATCAGTGATGTTATGGCAACCGGAGCGGTTTTATTATCTTCTATTATTTCTCCTTTGATCCATTTTAACCTGGATGGTTATATGGGCATAATCGTTGCCTTTTTCATTCTATTTGCCGGAACCGGTATTATTAAACAGGCTCTTGATGAATTGTTAGGCCAGGCCCCTAGTGAAGATTTGGTAGAAAAGATTCAGCAAAAGATTATGAGTTATGAGGGCGTATTAGGTATGCATGATTTGATGATCCATGACTATGGCTCACATAACACTTTTGCCAGTGCTCATGTAGAGGTGGATTGTAAAGTAGATGTCTTAAAGTCCCATGATATGATTGATAACATCGAGCGTGATTTTAAAGACAATATGGGATTGGAAATGGTATTGCATATGGATCCCATCAATATTGATGATCCTTTAACGAATGAATTGCGTGATTACATTCGTACATCTGTAAAGGAGATACATGAAGATCTAACCATCCATGATTTCCGCATCGTACCTGGAGAAACCCACACCAATTTAATTTTTGATGTTGTTGTACCTTTCCATGTGAAGATGAGCAACCAGACCATCTTAGATATGTTATCGGAAAAAGTAAGTGCGAAAGGGCATACCTATTATTTGGTTGTGACCTTTGATCGTGCCTATACCAGTCAATCGAAAACAGAGGCTGCCCAAGAATAGTTGTCAGAAAGTGGTACAGCTAGAAAGCAATTGTTAGAAAATATCCATTTAAAAAAAACCAGTCAGAACTTTCAGTGAAAGTAAAGGCTGGTTTTGTTTCTTTTAATTTAACGTTTCATCATAATAAAGCTAAGATGTCTGCCACAGTCATGATCTCTGCGATAGCTGAACAGCGCTTCATTTGGCTGAAAGGTATCGTTTTTATTTACCGTTATTTGTTCTTCGGGAACACCTAGCTGTAACAGCATGGCTTTATTTAATCCTTTGTTGTTTACCAATGCCTTGCCATTTTGCAAATAGGTGATATAAGCGGATGTATCAAAGCTCATCTGCTGCACTTTTTCAATGACATCTTGACCTACCTCAAAGCTATGATAGTTAATGGCAGGACCGATGTAGGCATGCAGATGGGCAGGCTGTACCCCTTCCTGTGCGAGCAAATAGGCAACACTTTTTCGTGTGATTTCTTTTACGGTACCTTGCCATCCACTATGAATCGCCGCAATTAGGTGGGTGAATGGATCATACAACAGCACCGGTACACAGTCGGCATGAAAAACACCAAGGGCAATATGACTTTCTTTTGTATATAAAGCATCACAATCCGCAATACCATCCACATAAAGCAAGCTGCCCTTTCCTGCATCTGCCTTTGTTACTTCATGCATATGATCACTATGGGTCTGCTGTGCAAATACCCATTGATTTAGAGAAATATCAAGATCCTCGCTTAATCCTTGGCGATTCGCAATTACATCAGTCAGGTTTCCTCCCACATGTAAAGCCATATTGTTGTCTTCTTTTACTTGAACATCACGCAGCGTTGTTCCAGCTACGATATCTTCATTATCTTTCCATATTATTTTATTCATAATAACCTTCTCTTTCTTCTCTATAGTATACGATTTTGATAAGAAAACTTTCTTATTTTCATAATAGAATTACATACAGCGAAAGTATAGCATGCTTTTTTTAAAATGCAAACGCCTTTGCCTCTAAGAAAGGAGGCATATGGCAAAGGATTTTTAGGAAATTAGCACTAAACCCTTGTTATTACAGCGTAGCTTTTGTCTTAGTTCATAGAGTGCCGTAAAGTGCCTATTTACAAGCTTTTCACGGGTTTTATCAATTTATCACATTTCATCAAAAATCGTCAATATACAAAAAATTGGTGTCAAAATTGGTGTCAAATAACCTCAATTTGAGATTTTGATGAGTAACACATCAGTAAAAAAATTAAATATTTCATAGACTATGGAACGCCTAACATGACGTTCCTTTTCTATTTCCAGCCGTTCATTATGGACGGCTATTTTATTACCAAAAATGAAAGGAGCAATAGATTTATGAAAAAGACATGGAAACGATTGTGTACGGGCTTCTTAGCTCTTGCAACTGTCGTTACTGCTTTACCGACTACACCCGTCCATGCAGAAAGTAAGCAATACTGGACGGAAAGTGCAGAGCGTGTCGGTATCATTGAAAAAGTAATGAATGACGGTTCTATCGGTTCGACATTCAATGAGGGCTATATGAAAGTCGAGGGCGAAACTGCCTATTGTATCGACATCAATACAGATTTTAAGAATGGCTACAAGACCAGAGCTGACGCAAGCTCACGCATGAGTGCCGACCAGATTTCAGATGTGGCGTTATCCTTAGAGTATGTCAAACAGTATGGCGAAGCTCACAAGGAACTGAACTACAAGCAAGTCTATCTGCTGGAACAATGTGTCGTCTGGCAGAGATTGAGCGTACATCTTGGCTGGCAATGTGATAACGTGCGAGCTTCTTATGATGAAATACCAAAGGCTACGCAGGACGAAGTTTTCGCTGGTGCAAGAGCCTTTGTCAAAGAAAATAAAGGACGTTATGAATGTGGCGGTTATATCTACTCTGGCGAGGGGCAGGAATTGGGACAATTCTGGGCGAAACTGAATGTCGGAAATGCGAAACTGCAAAAGACTTCCAGTAATACCAGCATTACCGACGGTAACGGGAATTACGCTATCGCTGGTGCGACATACGGTGTCTTTGCTGATAAGGACTGCACGAAACAGCTTGCCACCCTTACGACTGATGAAAACGGAAATACGGACGTTGCAGAGGTAACGGCTGGCACAGTCTATATCAAGGAATTATCCGCACCAGCAGGATATAAAGTAGATAAAACTGTATATTCCTTAAAGGTTGAAGCTGGAAAAACAGCGACTTTGAAAGTATCAGATACACCGAAAGTAACAGACACTTTGATTGAGCTTTTCAAGATAGATATGGAAACACAGAAAGACAATCCGCAAGGGAACGCTTCTTTAGCAGGTGCGGAATTTACATGGAAGTATTATGCTGGTTTCTATAATAAAGACAATCTCCCTGCCGAAGCTACTCGTACATGGGTTACAAAGATAATCGCTGAAACAGACAGCGACGGGACAACTCATTACATCACAAAATTAGCGGACGCATACAAGGTATCTGGCGACAGCTTCTATATGCAGGACGGCAAGGCGGTTCTTCCACTTGGAACGCTAACCGTAGAAGAAACAAAAGCTCCAAACGGCTACTTGTTAGAGGGTGCATATATGCAGGCTGGCGATAAGTCCGAACAGATAAAAGGCTTATACCTTACACAGATTACCAAGGACGGCGACCTTGCCGTATTATCTGGAAGTAACCAGTTTTCCGTATCAGACAAGGTTATCCGTGGCGGTGTCAAAATTCAGAAACGAGATTTAGAAACGGGCGATACAAAGCCACAAGGAAGTGCAACCTTGAAAGATACTGCTTTTGACATCATTTCCTTAAATGATAATTCTGTTTTGGTTGAGGGCAAGCTATACAAGAAAAATGAAGTGGTAAAAACAATTCGTACAGATATTGAGGGTGTCGCTTCTACTTCTGTTGACCTCTTACCTTATGGAAAATTCCGTATCGTTGAGAGTGAAGCTCCCGACGGTTACTTAACTGACGGTGCAAAACCGATTGATTTTACAATCACAGAAAATGGAAAAATCGTGGACTTAACAGACGAAGCCCATTCTATCTATAATCAGATTAAGCGTGGAGATATTGAGGGTGTAAAAATCGGTGCAGGCACACACAAGCGTCTTGCTGATGTTCCCTTTAGGATCACAAGCAAGACAACGGGCGAAAATCATGTTGTGGTAACTGATGATAACGGGCAGTTCTCCACTTCTTCTGAATGGGCTTCACATAAGCACAATACTAACGCAGGCAAGACAAGCGAGGACGGTGTATGGTTTGGAACTTCTGAACCAGACGACAGCAAGGGTGCATTACCTTATGATACCTACATCATTGAAGAATTACGCTCTGATAGTAACAAAGGCTTTGAACTTATCCCACCTTTTGAAATCGTGGTATCAAGAAATAACCTTGTGATTGATTTAGGAACGCTGACTGATGAATACGAAAAAGAAATTTCTATCCATACCACAGCGACCAGCAAGGACGGCGAAAAAACTATCCTTGCAGGAAAAGAGATTACGATTGTTGATACTGTAAAATTGGACGGACTTACAAAAGGCACAAAATATCAGCTCAAAGGCTGGCAGATGTTAAAGGAAGAAAACGCAGAACTTCTTATTGACGGGAAACGTGTAGAAAACGATTATACCTTTGTCGCTGATGATGAGGAAATGAAAGTGGAAATTTCCTATACATTCAATGCGTCTGCTTTAGGTGGCAAAAACCTTGTTACCTTTGAAGAATTGTATGATTTAAGCAATCCAGACGAACCCGTAAAAGTTGCAGAACACAAAGACATTGAGGACGACGGGCAAACGGTACTTATCACAGAGCGTATCATCAAGATACATACGACCGCTACCGATAAGGACGGCAACAAAGAGCTTGAAGCAGGAAAAGACGTTACAATCATTGATACCGTAACCTTAGAGGGCTTAGAAATCGGTACACAGTACAAACTTGTGGGCTGGCAGATGTTGAAAGAAGAAAATGCAGAACTTCTTATCAATGGAAAGCGTGTGGAAAGCGATTATACGTTTACCGCTGACAGCGAAACTATGAAAGTGGAAGTTGCTTTTACGTTTGACGCTACTTCTCTTGACGGCAAACAGCTTGTAACTTTTGAAGAATTATATGATTTGAGCAATCCAGACGAGCCGAAGAAAGTTACCGAGCATAAGGATATTGAGGATAAGGGACAGACGATTACCTTTAAGGAAAAGTCAGAAGAACCAGAAAAACCCGAAACGCCACCGACACCAGAAAAGCCTAACAGACCTAGCGACAGTCCCAAAACGGGCGATAACACCAACCTTTACGGACTGCTTGCACTTCTTATGACTTCTGGTGCTGGGCTGGCAGGTATCTTCTTCTACAAACGCCGTAAAATGAAGAAATCATAAGGCAGTAACGGTATGAAGAAAGAAAAATCACGCTCTCCGCCGAAGCGGTCAAACGGCAGACTTCCGCTTATTCTGGCTTGTCTGCCTACAACCTGCAAGAACACGGATAGTCAAGGGTGCGTAAGCATTGATTTTACCCTTTACTATCTGGGGGATTGCTGGTACTTCCCAAACCGCCAGAATAAGAAATCACAATCAAAAAACTTATCAAATATAGAAAGAAACGAGGTAAAACAATATGGAAATGAAATATGTCGTGCCAGATATGGCACAGTCTTTTGGAACTCTTGAATTTGCAGGCGAAAGTGAGCCAGTCTTTGAAAGAGATAAAAATAACCGCAGGGTCTTAGCCAGACGAAGCTATAACCTTTATTCTAACGTACAGAAAGGCGAAAATGTTGTCGTAGAAATTCCCGTGCAGGCAGGCGAAAAGAAGTTCAAGTATGAGCAGAAAGTAAAACTTGTCAATCCGAAGTTATACGGCAGAGGTTACGCAATCGGGGATATGGGACATACCGATTATGTGTTAGTTGCTGATGATATTATAGCAGTTGAAGAAAAGTAAAGGAGTGAAGAATTTATGAGATTATCAAACGGTTTTGTTATTGACAAAGAGAAAACATTTGGAGAATTAAAATTTACAGCGGTGCGTGATGTGTTCTTGCAGAATGAGGACGGAACACCGAGTACCCAGCTTAAAAAGCGTATCTATGATTTGAAGTGCAGTCTGCATGGTGGAATTATCCCCGTGTCTGTACCGCCAGAAGTACCGTTAAGGGAATTTCCTTACAATGCAGTCGTGGAGCTTGTCAATCCCGTAGCCGATACGGTATCAAGAAAGACGTTTGGTGGTGCAGATGTGGACTGGTATGTAAAGGCAGAGGATATTGTCTTGAAGAATAAAGGCAACCAGAACGCAGGCAATCCACAGAATAATAACACGCAGGGACAGCCGAAAAAACAAAATTAGAGATTAGATTTTTATTGTGAGGTAATTCGTTGAATGATATAATTAGGATAAATTGTGAGGTGCTTATCTATGAAAGTATTAGTTAGTTCATGTATCATGGGAAAAAACTGCAAATATAACGGTGGGAATAATCTCAATCCGAAAGTTGTAGAGTTTCTAAAAGACAAAGAGGTTATCGAGATTTGTCCAGAATTATTAGCGAATATGCCTACACCACGTCCTAGTGCGGAAATAGTAAATGGTATTGTCATGGATATAAATGGAAATATTGTTGATGAGGAATATCGTCATGCGGTACAGTTGGCTTTAAATGAAATAAAAAGTGTGGAAATAGACTTAGTTATTCTGCAATCAAGAAGCCCAACTTGTGCAGTCAAAAATATTTATGATGGTAGTTTTACGGGAAAATTGATAAAAGGTCAAGGTCTGTTTGCACAAGCGTTAATTGAGGCTGGATATAAAGGGTTGGACTCAGAAGATTTTTAATGAATAGTAATGAAAAAGCAGTTAGTCTTAGGATTGACTGTTTTTTTCATACCCAGAAAGGAGTGATTGATTTATGCGTAAGATTTGGAACAAAGGACACCGTATCAGAGCCAGCGACAAACACCTTGTCTATCATTTTTCCATAGGGACGCTTCTGTTTGTATTCGTGGCGGTTCTCTTGTTACTCAATATCAAACAGCTCATGTGTACCGATTGGGAGCATTTCAGCTTGTTAGAGAACGGCTTGGCGCTTTCCCCTTACAACTTCATAACCATACTGATAGCGACTGGTGTTTGTGCATTGGTCGCTTTTCTATATTACCGCTTTTGTTACGACGGTTTCAAGAAGCTCCTGCACCGTCAAAAGCTGGCAAGAATGGTACTGGAAAATAAGTGGTATGAAGCTGATACCGTACAAGACAGCGGTTTTTTTACTGACCTGCAAAGCAGATCAAGGGAAAAAATCGTCTGGTTTCCAAAGATTTATTATCAAATGGAAAAGGGACTGCTTCATATCCGCTGTGAAATTACGCTGGGGAAATATCAAGACCAGCTTTTACGGTTAGAGGATAAATTGGAAAGTGGCTTGTATTGCGAACTGACCGACAAGACCTTACATGACGGTTATATCGAATATACCCTGCTTTATGATATGATAGCGAACCGCATTACCATTGATGAAGTACGGGCAGAAAACGGCTGTCTTAGACTGATGAAAAATCTTGTCTGGGAATATGACGCACTCCCTCACGCTCTGATTGCTGGTGGGACTGGTGGCGGTAAAACGTATTTTCTGCTGACGCTCATTGAAGCCTTACTGCATACTAACGCTGTCCTTTACATCTTAGACCCGAAGAACGGTGCGAGACGTTTCTACTTGAAAAGAGTAGACACTGCACAATCAATTAAAATTGTGTTGGAGAACTGAACACGCGAA
>NZ_CAXUBY010000011.1:0-78005 GCF_964249515.1 Eubacterium sp. 3_1_31 | reverse complement strand
ATATAGCTTAATGAATTCCCAAGAAAGGAAGATATTATTTAATTACCTGTTTCTTGGGTAATTAAATAATACAAGATTGACAAATGAAACATTATGTACTTGCATCACACGGAGGTTTTTCGAAAGGAATCTATGAGAGCATTCAGATCATCATTGGCGAACAGCCCAATATACATATCGTACAGGCGTTTGTGGAAGGCAATAACGATATCACATCTTTAGTAGAGGAAACCTTAGCAGCGATTCCGCCTGAAGATGAAGTAATCGTATGCAGCGATGTGTTTGGCGGCAGTGTCAACAACGAATTCATGAAACAGCTGAGAAATCGCAACCATATGCATTTGATAACCGGCATGAATCTGCCATTATTGATGCAGTTGTTTCTCAGTGTTGAAGAGGATACGGAAAAGATGATCCATGATATCGTGAACAGTGAAGATACACGCGTAAAGTACTGTAACGATATGCTGCGTAGCGCAGCAAAAGAAGAAGAAGACTTCTAGAAAGGTGATGTAACATGATTAAATTAGTACGCGTTGATCATCGCTTACTGCATGGTCAGGTGGCTTTTTCCTGGACCAATGGTGTTGGCGCAAATTGTATTTTGGTAGCAAGTGATACCGTAGTACATGATGATGTATGGAAGACCACATTAAAGCTGGGGAAACCTAGCGGAGTGAAATTGGTAATTAAAAATATGGCCGATTCCATAGCGGCTATTAACAGTGGAGTAACGGATAAATACAAACTGATTATTGTTGTTCAGACCATTAAAGAAGCAAAACAGCTTGTGGATGGTTGTCCATCGATTACCAGTATCAATTTAGGAAACACCAAGGAAAGCAAGACAACAACACAAGTCAGCAAACAGGTTTTCCTTGAAGAAGAAGAGAAAGCGATTTTGAAAGAATTGATGGAACGAGGCGTAGAGTGTGAAATCAGAGCACTTGTAGATGATAATAAACTTAATGTCGCCCACGTTTTAAAGTAAAATGAGGAGGAAATAATCATGGTAGTACAAGCTATCTTAATTGGTCTGATTGCTGCATGGGGTTCTTTGGATTATGCATTCGGTACATTATATACCTTTAGACCAATCGTTTTAGGACCATTAGTAGGTTTAGTTTTAGGGGATGTAAAAACAGGAGTTGAAATTGGGGCAAGCTTAGAGCTGTTGTTTATGGGGGCAATTTCTGTAGGTGCCTATATTCCACCAGATGTTAATATCGGCGGTGTCTTAGCGACGGCATTTGCCATTTCAATGGGAAAAGGTGTTGACGCTGCTGTTGCTTTAGCTATGCCAATTGCCGTAATTTCCTTGGGCATCGGAAATTTAGTTTCCGCCATTACACCTGTTTGTTTGAAAATAGCCGATGATGGTGCAGCGGCTGGTAATGATAAGAAAATCATGTTTACGCAGTGGCTTATGGGAGCATTTGCTACCATCTATAAATTCCTGTTGGTCTTTGGTGCTTTCTATGTTGGTGCTGATAAAGTACAGGCTTTGTTAGACTTTATTCCACAATTTGTACTAGATGGCATGGGCGTGGCAGCCGGTATTCTTCCTGCAATGGGATTTGCGATGCTGATGCGTATGATCATTAACAAGAAGCTGATTCCTTTCTTCTTCTTAGGTTTTGTTTTGGCATCTTATGCCAACATTCCGGTACTTGGTGTCGCTATCATTGCGGTCATCATTGCCGTAGAGAAATTTGGCTTTTTGGAAGATCGGCCAGTGATGGCTGGTAATGCTGAGGAGGTAAGTGATGATGACGACTTCTAATACGGATGAAAAACTGATTACCAAAAAGGACCTGTTGCATTCAGCATGCAATATCGGTGCCTTAGGAATGGAATATTCCTGGAACTATCCTCGCCAAATGCATTTGGCATTCTGTTTAATGATCAACCCAATGTTAAAAAAGATTTATGCAGATGATCCTGAAGGTTATGCAGAGGCTTTAACAAGACATGTGGCATTCTTTAATATCACGCCACAGCTTGCGCCTTTTGTTGGCGGTATTGCCGTATCTATGGAAGAGCGTGTTGCGAAAGGGGAATTGGAAGGAGCTGCTGTTGATTCTGTCAAAGCTGCTTTAATGGGACCATTAAGTGGTATCGGTGATTCTATCTTCTTAGGTTGTATCCGTGTCATTGCCGTTGCCGTTGGTATTTCATTAGCATCTACCGGCAACATCATGGGACCAATTGCTTATTTCTTGATTTATAATATTCCAGCCTTCTTAGTACGTTTCATCGGAGCAGTGAAAGGTTATGAATTAGGCTTCTCTTTCTTGGCGAATGCTGAGAAAAGCGGTTTGATGGAAAAAGTGATGTTTGCTTCCGGTATTGTTGGTATCATGGTAATCGGTGCCATGAGCAAAGACATGTTCTATGCGACGATTCCGTTGAAGATTGGGGCAAATGTTTCCGGAGAAGATGTACAGACCGTACAAACGATTTTGGATGGCATCATGCCTGGTATGCTAGGCTTATCTGCTACTTGGATCTATTATTGGCTGTTGAAAAAGAAAGTCAATCCAATGTGGCTCATTCTCGGCACGATGATTCTTGGTGTTGTTGGTGTTTATTTTGGTTTCTTAGGATAATATATGCATGCAAGATGCATAGAAAGGCGGTTACATATGAATATACATACGTATATTGATTACATTGATGATCCAAATGATACTTACGAACAGTATTTAGAGAAAGCAAAAAAGTATCATTTCCGCTGTATCTTTGCGCAGATTGACACTTATGATGAAGCCGTTGCTTATTTAAAGGATAGCGGCATCATCATCGCAGGAGCAATTGATTTTCCTGAAGGTGTCTTATCATTAGATGAAAAAATGAAACGTTTCCAGGCATATGCGGAGAAAGGCTTTAAGGAAATTGATTATGTCTTAAATCAGCATGCTATCGAAACAAGAGATTATGCTTATATTGAAAAAGAAATGAAGACCATTACGGCTTTCTGTCGAAAACATGGCATTTGCGATAAAGCAATTGTTGAAATGTGTAAGTTGGATGAGGATGCGAAAAAGAAGGTATGCGAGATTGCATTGCGCGTAAAACCAGCCTTTTTAAAAACATCTACTGGTAAGAGCTTTGGCGGAGCTAAGTTAGAAGATGTTTTATTGATGAAGAAAATCTTAAAAGATGAGGTACGTATCAAAGCAGCCGGCGGTATTCACACATATGAAGAGGCAAAAGCATTGATTGATGCCGGCGCATCGGCATTGGGGGCAAGTGCAGGAATTGCCATTTGTGAAGGGGAGAAACAAGCATAAAGCAGAATAGAGGTAAACGTCCTTTGATGATTGCCTCTTTTCTTATAAGCTTTTCATCAAATATACACGCATGTTTAAGCGTTTATACTTGATATTAGGATAAATGAGAGTATTCAAGGAGGTGGACATGCAGCAGAGAAGTTTTTTACGTTATTTTATGGGACTGGCATTGCCGGTCATCTTGCAACAACTTTTAGCACACTTATTAGCGATGAGTGATACGATCATGTTAGGAGCTTTCAGTGAAGATGCAATCAGTGCTGTCAGTGTAGCTAATAAATATTTCTTTATCTATAACCTGGTAATCTTTGGGTTAAGCAATGGTGTAGGACTGTTTATCTCGCAATATCATGGGGCATTGCAGAAAGAAAATGAAAATCGCACATTGCGTTTTGGCTTGCGCTTGTGCGTATATACAGCCATTATTTTTATGGTTATTTTACTTGTATTTCCTTCCTTCATCATGTCGCTTTTTGTGAAAAATGAGGTGTTGATCAGATTGGGCAATGTGTATAATGGCATTGTGGTATTCTCTTATCTTCCTTATGCATTAGCACAGATGTTGGGCGTTGGCTATCGTGTGATTGCCCAGCCGCGTATTCCTATGTATGCCGGTTGTCTATCCTTCCTTTTGAATATCGCCTTGAATTATGCCTTGATTTTTGGACATTTTGGTTTTCCATCCCTTGGTGTAGCAGGAGCCGGTATTGCGACCTTATGTTCACGCATTGTAGAAGCACTTTTCTTATGTGCTGTTGCTTTACGTAAAGAAAGTGAATTTTATTTGTTAACTGCCTATACTCGTTTTTCTTTAAGGGAGAAATACAAGATTGCCCAGCGGGCAATTCCACTTGTTTGCAATGAATTTATTTGGTCATTAGGATTATCCTTTATCTTTATGAATTATTGTGCTGTAGATGAACGCTATATACCTGCCTTAACCGTAGTTGATACGATTGCTAGCATGATTTATGTAGCCTTTAGCGGCTGCAGTGCGGTGACGGGTGTCGTCATTGGCAATGATTTAGGGGCAGGCAAGCTAAAGCAGGCCAAATTGGATGCCAAAAAGATGATACGGATCGGTTTATCCATTTATATCATTGGGTGTGCTTTGGTCTTATGCACCAGTCCGATAGCACCTTTTCTGTTTTCGTTACAAGGAGAGAGTCGGCATATGGCGATGCAGCTTTTAATGATCAAGGCTTGTATTACTTGGACACAAGGCTATTCAGAAACCATTTATTATATTTTACGAGCCGGTGGAGATACGCGTTCCGTCTTGTGTATTGATGGCTTATTTACTTGCTTTGGACCCTTACTCTTATCAACGCTGTGCGCACGTGTACTGCATATCCCTATGCTATGGATGTTTGCAATCGTAGAAGGCAGCAGTATTTTTAAAATTTTTATTGCTACTTGGTTTTATCGAAAAGAAACGTGGTTAAAGAATTTAACGGAAAGGAAGCATGACTTACATGAAACAAGAAATATTACAGAAAAGAAATCCACAAGTATGTATCAAAAATGTGAATGATGCAGCATTTTCACGCTATGGAAAGCTCATCCACTTGGATGTGGATGCTTTGTTACAAGAAGCAGAAAAACAGTATCCGATACCAACTAGCGGGAATGCATATATTGCTGATATTGCGGCGTTACATCCTTTTGCTTGTGTAGCTGAAATCGCCCATCGTATTTTTGCTGAAATGGCAATTGAAGTAGGCATCTGTCATGGACATAATACGACCTTACTGGGGCTGGAATACCATATAGGATCTGAGGTGAATATGGCCATTACCGATTGTGTCTTAGCGTTAGGACGAAAGGAAGACTTTCAGGCACCTGGTATTGATAAGGAGGCATTGGAAGTATTTTATGTACCCAAAGGCAGTGTCATAGAGTTGTTTGAAGGTACTTTGCATTATTGCCCATTTTCGGCAGATCAAAAAGGGTTTTCCACAATTGTGATCCTCTTAGATAAAACAAATACACCGATTTCTTATCGAAAAGGAGAACTTTTGACAAAACGCAATAAATGGTTTATCGCACATGTGCAGAATCAAAAGAAGATCCAAGAGGGAAATGTTGGCGGATTGTTGGGAGAACCTTTACAGATATCGTTACTTCCTGTAGAATAAAGGAGAAGATGTAGGAAAGAGAGATGAAATCATGCGTGTCCAGATGGACAAAAGACGAAAACATACGACGAAACAAAATATGAAACCCGGGCCTTTTGTAAAATAATTCAAAAAAGGATAAGGGCAGAGAATACATGTGTGTTTTTGTAATGCGTGAATACAATCATAAGCCATCTAAGGATGATATTTGCTAATGTATATTCATAAAAATTCAAGAAGAAGTCTGAAAGCTATTACGATACACGCAATTAGTTTTTAGACTTTTTCTTGTTTCAATATAAGAAAAAACGATTCTTGTACCTTATCCGTGTTTTTCATTTACGAAAAAGGCGGGTTGATGATAATGAATAAAAAAATGAAAACAGAGAAACAAATGATGAAACTGCCTGTTTATGCAGGTATCTTATTTTCGGTATTAGAAATCATGATGGCATTGTATGCCAATTCACAGGCAGTGTTGATGGATAGTATTTATGATTTTGCAGAGGCGATTGTCCTTGGCTTAATTATCTTTTTAATTCCTTTATTTTATAAACCGGTCAGTGAACGGAAACCATTTGGCTATGCTCAAGTTGAAAGCTTACTGATTCTTGGGAAAGGTTTACTGTTGATTGCTGTTACAATTGGATTGATCTTAGCGAATGTGCAAATGCTATTACATGGTGGAAACACGATCGATCAGCAATTGATTGGATATTTCGAATTTGGATTGGCAATGATCAGTGCCATTGTGTTATGGCTTTTAACACGTATGCATAAACAAGTGCAGGCACCTTTAGTAGAAGCCGAAATCCTTGGCTGGAAATTGGATGTTTTTAGCAGTATTGGTGTCGGATTGGCTTTTTTCCTTGGCTCCTTATTGGACAACTCACCACTTTACTGGCTTTCCCCTTATATAGATCAGATCATTGCCATTATTATTGCGCTGATCATGTTACCGCAGCCTTTCCATCTGATTCAAGAATCATTAAAGAATCTTGTTTTATTTGCTCCTGAAGAAGAGGTCATGGAAGAAATCAAACAGTGTGCTCAAGAGTTGTTTGATGATTATGCATATGAAATTACATTTTATGATGTTATTCAGACAGGACGTAAATTGTGGATTGAAATTTATATTCGCTCGCATTCCAATATGTTGAATGTGGCGCAATTGGAACAGCTAAAGCTACGCATCGAAAAGGGGTTGCATGATCGCTATGAAGGGGTAGATGTACAAATATCTCCGGATTTGATCATAAAATAAAACGCATTAACGATAGTCATATGGAATACAAGTGATCGATTTACGCGGTTAGATACAGTTAAGAGGATATGATGTAAATAAAGAAAATACGATTTTCTTAGGATAGTGCTATAACGCCTATCGAAAATCGTATTTATTTTTATTTGGTAATGTTATCTATGGGTTCATGTACTCTTATATGTGATCTACACGCATATGTCGTTACCTTATAAATAAAGAGGTGTTTCTTATTCTTCACCTCTTTGTTCCATAAGGTTGTATATGCAAATGTTTTTATCACATTATTCTTTTGTGATCAATGCTAAGTTCTCCAGATACTCACTTTCAAAAGCAAGCTTCTTTTCAGCTTCATTCGTATATTTCTTTACCAATGCGCTGGATTTCATTACAGGCTGTAAAGTTCCCGCACCAGCAACACAACCGCCGGGACATGCCATTCCTTCTAACAGGTAGCCATTGCGTTTACCGGCTTTTGCCATCATGAGCATCGTTTTACAATTCTTTAAACCTTCAGCCGAATCAATTAATACTTCTTTATCCGGATGTTCTTTTTGAATACATTGTTTCACCGCATTGGCAACACCGCCGCTAACGGCAAAGCCACGTCCATTCGCAGTTCCTTCGGCAAATGGCTCATCTACCATGGCTTGTTCTAAAACAATGCCTTTGGCTTCAAACATACCCATGACTTCTTCAAAGGTTAAGACAAAATCGATATCACTGCGTACACTTTTGCGACTGGCTTCTAGTTTCTTGGCAGCACAAGGGCCGATAAAAACGACTTTTGCATCCGGTTTTTGCTTTTTAATCAAACGACCGGTTAAGACCATCGGCGTTAAGGCCATAGAAATATAAGGCTTAAAATCAGGGAAAAGCTTTTTCGCCATGACTGACCAGGCAGGGCAACAGGATGTTGCCATAAATGGCTGTTGTTCAGGCACTTTGTTTAAGAAGTCTTCAGCCTCTTCAACCGTACATAAATCGGCGCCGATGGCTACTTCTACAACATCCGCAAAACCCAACGCTTTTAAGGCCCCTTTTACTTTTTCAGGTGTCACGCTTGCCCCAAATTGTCCAACAAAGGCCGGGGCAATTGCCGCAATAACCTCTTTTCCGCTTTTCATCGCATGAATCGTCTGAAAGATCTGTCCTTTATCAACAATCGCGCCAAATGGGCAATTGACTAAACACATACCGCAAGAAACACATTTCTCATGATCAATTTCAGCTCTTCCGAATTCATCACTTTTTATGGCATCCATGCCACAACTTCTGGCACAAGGACGTTCCAACTTGTTAATAGCACCATAAGGACATACATCCATACAGCGGCCGCATTTGATACATTTATCCTGATCAATGACAGATTTACCATTAATAATACTGATGGCATCTTTCGGACAAACTTCTTTACAAGGATGTGCTAAACACCCTTGACAGGTATCCGTGACAACAATCTGCTTTTCCGGGCAGGCATTGCAGGCAAATTTAATGATGTTGATCAAAGGATCATCATAATATTTCTCAGCGATCGCACTTTCTTCAATACCATCGCTTAAGGGTGCATGCTCATCCATTTTACGTAATGGCAACCCAATTCCTAAGCGCAGACGTTCCCCAACAATGGCACGTTCTAAAAAGATACTTTCTCGATACTTTGCTTGTTCTCCTGGTAAGATCTTAAAAGGAAGCTTTTCAATTTCAGTGGCATAATCTCCACCTTCATATGCCAATCGGGCAATTTCAGTGAAGACCTTTCTTCGTATATCCGTTACCGAATTATAAATACCTCTCATTATGTATCACCTCGTCTCCATTATACTGTATTTACCAGTATTTGTAAGTATAATTTCAGAATTTCAACCCTTTTACTTGTCGTTATGCAGGAATTGCATTATCATGATAAGGATGAAATAAAAGAAAGATAGAAATCATTAAACGAAAAATGTAAATCAACATCGTAACGTAATACAAGGCTTATGGAAAAAGCTTGAGAAAGGAAACCCTATGGAAATCAAAGAACTAGTACAGCGGCAAAGAGCATATTATCAAAAAGGAAATACGCGCTCTTTGATAAAACGTAAACAGGCATTACAGCGGCTGCAGGCATGTATCAAAAGAAATGAAACGGCTATTCATGAAGCTTTGTATGAAGATTTGCATAAGGCAACAATGGAATCTTATATGAGTGAAACCGGAATGGTGTTGGCAGAATTACGCATGCAACTGCGACATTTTGAACAATGGGCAAAACCTAAAAAAGTGCGTACACCTCTTGCCCAATTTCCCGCTAAAAGCTTTCAATCTGCAGAACCTTATGGAGTAGTGTTGATCATGGCACCTTGGAATTATCCTTTTCAATTATGTATGGAACCATTGATTGGGGCATTGGCTGCTGGTAATACGGTGATCTTAAAGCCCAGCGCATATGCCAAAGCGTGTAGTGCAGTCTTGGCGAAGATCCTAAGGGAATGCTTTGAAGAGGAGTATGTTGCCGTTGTAGAAGGTGGCCGCAAGGAAAATAATGAACTATTGGAACAACGGTTTGATTACATCTTTTTTACTGGCGGAGTAACGGTTGGTAAAATGGTGATGGAGAAAGCTAGTCGATATCTTACACCAATCACATTAGAATTAGGAGGGAAAAGTCCTTGTATCGTTGATGAAAGTGCAGATTTACGCATCGCCGCACGTCGTATTGCCTTTGGCAAATTTCTTAATGCCGGGCAAACCTGTGTAGCCGTTGATCATGTGTTTGTACATTCTTCGATACGTCAAGCTTTTCTTGCCTATTTGCAACAGGAATTGCAATCTTTCTTCGGTGAGGATGTATTAGCCAATCCCCATTATCCAGCAATTATCAATAAAAAACATTTTACGCGTCTACGCCAGCTTATGCAGAGTGGTGATATATGTATTGGTGGGCAGTTGCGGGAAGAAACCTTACAGATTGCACCGACTGTGTTAGAAAATGTTTCCTTGACTTCTGCTATCATGCAGGAAGAAATTTTTGGACCGCTTTTGCCAATTTTACCTTATGATGATCTTGATGAGGTCATAACGTTCATACAAGCACAAGAACGTCCGCTGGCTTTGTATTTATTCACGAGCAGAAAAGCAGTAGAACAGCGCATTTTGCATACGTTGAGCTTTGGCGGCGGTTGTATCAATGATACCATTATTCATCTGGCAACCAGTCAGATGGGCTTTGGCGGTGTAGGACAAAGTGGGATGGGGAGTTATCATGGATATGAATCCTTTAAAACATTTTCTCATTTCCGCAGTATCGTAAAAAAGGCGACATGGTTAGATCTTCCTATGCGCTATCACCCATATACGAAAACGAAAGAAACGATCGTGAGGATGTTTTTACGATGAAAATGAGAAGAAAAACCATGCTAGTCGTGATGACCCTTTTGCTTGCTTATGGTTTGCAGGTTGTGTATGTAAAAAGCTTGCCAAGTGAACAAATCACTATTTTAGGCTATCATCACATTGTCGAGGATAAGGATAAAGAAGCGTATTTTAAAGGAAATATGTGGGTGAATTCATTGTCTTCCTTTGAAGCACAGATGAAGTTGTTAAAGGAAAAGGGATATCATAGTGTTAGTTTACAGGATGTTTATGAATGGCGTATGGGACGAAAAGAGTTAGATGAAAAAAGCGTTGTCATCACTTTTGATGATGGATTTTATTCCTCGATTAAATATGCACAGCCAATTTTAGAAAAATATGGATTTCAGGGAAGTGTTTTTGTGATTGGCTCACAAATTGAGGCGAATCGCAGCGAATATAAACCCAATAAACGTCAGCATGCAACCTTAGCAGATATGCAACATGCAAAAAAGTTGTCTTTTTATGCGCATTCCTTTGATCTTCATCATAAGGATGGAGGCTTTCGTGTTCATCAATTGACGAAAGAAGCATTGCAAATAGATACGCAAAAAGAAGCATCGCTTGTATCAACAGAATTTTATGCTTATCCATATGGAAAATATAATCCTTTGATACAGGAGGTATTAAAACAACATGGTACGAAGTTGGCATTTGGATTTAACGAAAATAGAAAAGCCAGTAGACAGGATGATCCTTATGCATTACCAAGATTTAATGTGAATGCATATACGAAGCTGGATGTGTTTTATCAGATGGTTTCACAATAAGCAAAGAGAATACGTTATCGTGGGAAAGTTGATGTCTTTATTAAGAAAACATCAACTTTTTCCTATTCAGTTGAATGATATGCCTAGAAGCCCATGAGGGTGAATGCATATAGTGGATTGAGATGAAGGAAATCTCAGTGAAAAAGGAGGAACTAACTATATGTATCATGCAAACTGCAACAACTCCTGCAGCTGTAACAATTCATCGAACTGTAACCGCAATGGAGAAAGAATCATGGTAAATCAGTCAAATTGCAGCAATCATAATGTTCAAGAACGTTCTCGCTGCTCATGTGCAAACACGTATCGCCCAGGCTCTGGCTGTGGTAATTCGGGCAATCACAGCTGCGGCTGTCATAACAATTGTAACTGTGGCTGTCAGCGACCTTGTCCGCCACGTCCATGCCCACCAAGACCATGCCCACCACGCCCATGTCCACCTAGACCTTGTCCACCACGTCCATGCCCTCCACGCCCAAGTTGTGAAGACCGCTGCCGTGCACAATATCGCCAGTGTATGAGAAACTGTCGTATGCGTGAAGATGAGCAAGGTTTTGAACGTGGCTATGAAGAAGGCCAGTATGATACAGACATGATGAATGAAGATCGTTGGGAGTACGAAGACTAATCCATCCTATTGGCAATCCATCCAATTATCTTTTTGATGAGGACCTTTCTTAAAGAAAGGTTCTTTTCTCCTGTGGATTCAGCGTAATAACTTTTGCAAAAATACATAAGATAGTATATAATGATGAAAATTATACAGGAGGTGGATACAAATGCTGCATATGAAACATATTATTTGGGATTGGAATGGTACCTTATTGGATGATCTAGATGTCAGCATGGATGCATTAAACAGCATCTTAACGAAAGAACAATTGCCGCTTGTCCTGGATAAAGATGAATATCGTAAATACTTTCAGTTTCCTGTCATTGAATATTATAAAAAAGTTGGTTTCGACTTTGCCAAAACACCATTTCCCATCTTGGCACAACAATATATGGCATATTATCAGCCTCATTCTTTACAATGTTCCTTGCATACTGGGGTAGAAGAAACCTTGGAAAAAGCAGAACAAAAGGGTTATCGCCAATACTTGTTGAGCGCCAGTGATCTGCAGTTTCTAAAACAACAGCTTGCTGTTTATGACATTTCTAATTATTTTCAGGATATTCAAGGCTTAGATAACATTCATGCTCATTCCAAAGCAGAATTGGCGAAAGCCTTTGTAAAAGAACGCCAGTTAAATCCAAATGAAGTTGTATTTGTCGGTGACAGTGTACATGACAGTGAAGTGGCAAAATATGCCGGATGTCATTGTATCTTGATAGCGAATGGACATGAACACAGAGATAAGCTTACAAAGACAGGCCGACGTGTGGTTGGCAATATAAAGGAATTTGCTCAGTTATTATAGGATCAAAAAGGAAAGCGTTCGCTTTCCTTTTTATGACGATGTTAGCATCTTTTGATTATTGATAAGGTGATATCTTTAACAGAACCAAAAAATTCCCTAAAGTAAAAATTGGGTGCCAGATCAAGATCACTGCGAGCAGGGTAATTATGATAAGACAAACCTAAAGAAGTTGCGATGAAACCGGCACGAAACATATGGAAATCATTGGTGATGATGGAAGCACTTTTTATATGGTATTTCTTCATAAGCACTTTTGAGAAAGCTAAGTTTTCCTGTGTATTCATAGAAGCATCTTCCATTAAGATACGTGATTCTGCTACACCATGCTGAATCAGATACTGTTTCATGGCACTGGCTTCACTGCAAGTTTCCGCTTGCCCTTTGCCACCGCTTACTATCAGATAGGTATTTGGATATTCCTCAGCAAACTGGATACCTCGTTCCAAACGATAACGAAGTAAGCGAGAAATCGAAGAACCATGCAACTGCGCCCCTAAGATGATAGCAGCATCACCTTGTTGTTTATCCGTGTGCATACCTTGATAGAGGATGCAGGATTGTAATCCCAAAAATAGGATAATTATGATAGTAGTGCACAAGTATACTATGCGGCGTAAGGGGATAGGCAGATATGAAAAGATATGTTTTTTCCTTTTATAGGTCATCATTCCTATGATAAGTAACAACATCCCACCAAGTAAAAAGACCCAGGAAAAAACAATTTCATTGATACCATAAACAATGCATAAATAACTATAATACCCTATACATAAGCCACCTAATGCCATGCATACGAGCGAAAGAACAAAATGATTATTTGGTTTCATGAGATAATCTCCTTATTCCTGCCAAAAAGAGGATAGAACAGTATATACGCGTTGAGGCTCATTAATAATTTCATAATGCGCATACTGTATCGGTAATAAATTGCGATAAAACCGTGTGGTAAAACGTTCGTCAATGAAAGCGACCATCCCTTTATCAGAAAGGGAACGTATGACACGGCCGGCTGCTTGTAGAACTTTGTTCATACCGGGAAATTGATAGGCATAGGCATAGCCCATTTGATTAATTTCATCAAAATGCGCTTTGATCAGATCTAGCTGAGGATGAAGTTTGGGAAGACCGACACCGATGATGATAGCACCAATCAGACGATCACCTTTTAAATCAATGCCTTCCGCAAACATGCCACCTAATACACAAAAAGCGACATGCAAACCATCCATTTCTTCAAACTGCTTTAGATACGCTTGTTTTTGTTCATCATTCATATTGCCATCCTGTATGGAAATGGCAATATCCGGATATTGATTCGCAAATTCTTCGGCAATCTGTTGTAAATATGCATAACTTGGGCAAAAGACAATGTAATTACCGGCTTTTGCAAGCACACATGCGTGAATCATTTCCACTATGGCGATAAGACTATGACTGCGATTACGGTATTTTGTCGAAATGGCATTATTGATGATGACTTTGATCTGTTGTTTTGCAAAAGGTGAAGGCAAGGAAAGACGAGGAGTCTTTTCATCACCGCCTAAAAGCTCCAGATAATAATCAATAGGTGACAGCGTTGCTGAAAATAAGATTGTACTGCGTCCTTTTTTCATGATGTTTTGTAAAGGATGGCGGGGATTCATGCAAAATTGTTTGACGATGACATTATTTGCATCCTTTTGTATTAGGGTCACAAAATGCTCATCATAATAATCAGCGATACGGATATAAGCATTTACTGCGAAATAAACATCCTTGAGTTCATCATCGTGGCTTTCTTCATGCTCACTTTGCAGATAAGCATCACAATGCTCAGAAAAACTTTCTAACTTTTCCAGAAAAGGCAAACAGGGTTCTTCATCCGCAAAGAAATCACTATATTCACAACACTTTTTCAGCTTTGCAAATTCACTTAAGACAGCTTGCAGTGCCTTATGAAGCAACACCGCATCCTTAGGAATCTTTTTGCGTATGGAAAGAAACTGCTCTTTTTCCAAGACAGCACTATACATTTCGCGACCACGGTCAATCAGATTATGAGCTTCATCTACTAAAAAGATATAATTGCCTTTTTCCATAAAAAAACGTTTTAAATAGACATGAGGATCAAAAACATAATTATAATCACAGATAATCACATCTGCATACAGGCTGGCATCAAGACTCAATTCAAAAGGACAGATATCATGCTGCTTAGCCATATGTACAATCACTTCTTTATTCATGAAGTCTTCACCACTTAAAAGCTCATACAAAGCATTTTTATTTCGGTCATAATAGCCTTTGGCATAAGGACAAACTTTAGGGTCACAATTACGTTCTTCCAGTAAACAGATTTTATCTTTAGCCGTAATGCAGACCGTTTTAAACGATACATCTTGCTTTTGTAATAACGCAATTGTATCATAGGCAACACTTGCCGTGATGTTTTTCGCACAGAGATAAAAAAGCTTTTCGGCCTTTCCTTCTCCAATGGCTTTTAAAGAGGGGAATATTGTAGAAATGGTTTTCCCTATACCGGTAGGAGCTTGAGCAAACAGATTTTGTTTATCTAAAATCGTTTTATATACAGCTACGGCAAACTGACGTTGTCCTTTGCGATAGGAAGTAAAAGGAAATGTTAGTTTTTTTAAGGTAGTGGAAGAAGCAATACGAATATTTTGGGAAAGACGTGCCCAGCGTAAATGTTGTTTTAGACAATCGAGGTAAAAGGCGGTCAACTGTTCCTGTGTTTTTACTTGTTGAAATGTGAAGATTTGTTTTGTTTCAATCTGATAATAGGTTAATTGAATGGTAAGCTGTTCACACGCATGTTGCATGGCATACAAGTAGCCATAACAATATGCCTGAGCCCAATGCACAAAACAAGAGTCATTTATTTCATCATGGGGAAGAGCAGTCGTCTTGATTTCTTCAATAGTGATACCATGTTCGTCCTTTAAAATGCCATCGGCTCTGCCATCAATCACAAAGGTCACATCTTCGATGATCGTCTCCTGTTTCAGATAAACTTCACTTTGATAATCACCTGTGGCCTGTGATTGCAACATGCGATGAATTCGACTGCCTAAATTCGCTCTTTCGACACTTTGACCACTATAGACTAAATCACCGCTTTGAAATAAAAACTCAACCAGTTCTCTGACTGAAAGACGATATTGCATACCTTCACATCCTTTTGTATAGTTCATTTTACTAGAAAAACGAAAATTTACAATGGAAAGTTGGAAATCGTCATGTATAATTAAGGAGTCTGTAAGTAATAAGATTTTTTCTTCGTACTTACTAGCAATGAGCCATCAGCATAGGGATACAAGGAGGAAGCAACATGCGTGAATTTATTATCCAAGAGGATGATGCCAACCAGCGTGTGGATAAATTTCTGCAAAAGACGTTGCCAGCATTGCCTAAAAGTTTGATGTATAAATATATAAGAAATAAGAAAATAAAAGTAAATCGAAAACGTTGCGAAATCGCGCAGCGTCTGCTGCCAGGAGATCACGTATTATGTTTTATTGCAGAAGAATTTTTTGAAACAGGAGAAGATTGCTCCTTTTTAAAGGTTAGCAGCGAATTGGATGTTCTTTATGAGGATGCAAATGTCATTTTAATGAAAAAACCGAGCGGCTTATTGACACATAAAGATAGCAATGAAATACAAGATAATCTGGCAGATCGCTTCTTACATTACTTATATAAGAAAGGACAGTATGATCCACAAACAAGACAAAGTTTTACACCGGCTCTATGTCATCGCTTAGATCGCAATACGGAAGGAATTGTCATAGGAGCGAAGACAGCGGAAGCATTGCGGCGTATGAATGCCTATATTCGCGAACATAAAGTTGAAAAACATTATGTATGTATTGTTGAAGGTGTTATGGAGCAAAAGACAGGGCATGTGGTACTTTGGCATAAAAAGGATGCAAAAAGCAACAAGGTTCATTTGTATGCCCATGAACAAAAGAACAGTCAACGCATAGAAACCAGCTATCGCACATTGCATCAAGGAAAGCGATATGCGTATGTGGAAGTGCAATTGCATACGGGAAAAAGTCATCAGATACGCGCGGTAATGGCATATCTTCATCATCCTTTATTTGGGGATGTGAAATATGGCGCCCAAAAGAATCAGCGTAAGGATTTTCAAGCATTATGCGCTTATAAAGTCCACTTTAATTTTGATGATGATCTTTTATCTGCCATTTCTCAACAAACCTTTACGCTTATCCATCACCATATCAAAGCACGCTATGAACTATTAGAACAATAAGGAAAAAACAATCACGAAAAGGAATGTTTTTTTGATGGATGCGCCTTTACAAATATGTAGACGCTTTCGATACGAACATACTTTTTTATACAAATACGCATAAGAGAAAAGATGTAAAAATATAACTTGCTTTTTCATTGTTGTAGTGTATAATATTCGGGTGGTAAAAAGAGGAGAATCGTTATGGAATCTTATGGATATTTATTAGATATTGCCTTAATTTTAATTTTTACCAAAGTATTGGGACTTGTGACAAAACGTATAGAGATGCCACAGGTTGTCGGTGCTTTGATGGCCGGTATCGTGTTGGGCCCAGGCTTTTTGAAAATTGTTCATGAATCGCAATTCATTGATCATATTGCTGAAATCGGTGTGATCGTCTTAATGTTTTCAGCCGGGTTGGAAACGGATATCAATGAACTTAAGAAAAGTGGCGGAAAGAGTTTTGTGATTGCCTTGATTGGTGTATTAATACCATTGATCGGCGGTTATTTACTGGCTTCTTTCTATAACAGTGGCGATAAAGCATTTTTGGAAAACATGTTTATCGGTGTTATCTTGACAGCAACTTCGGTATCCATCAGTGTGGAAACCTTAAAAGAAATGGGGAAATTATCAACACCTAGTGGAAATGCCATCCTAGGAGCTGCTTTGATTGATGACGTATTAGGAATTATCGCGTTGACCTTAATTACTGGTATGGCAGATACATCTGTTGATTTAACGACAGTCATGATTAAAATTGTTGCTTTCTTTGCGGTCAGCATGGTGATTGGTTTAGCAGCTCATAAACTGATTGAAAAATGGTTTGATCGTTATGAAAAAGTACACCGTCGTTTTTCTATCCTATCTTTTGCTTTCTGCTTATTGTTTGCTTACTGCGCAGAAGAATTCTTCGGTGTCGCTGATATCACGGGAGCCTTTATTGCCGGATTGATCATTTCCGGAACGAGTCGTTCTTCTTATGTGAAGATGCGTATAGAAACTTTAAGCTATCTGCTTATTTCACCGGTTTTCTTTGCTAGTATCGGTTTAAAATTTGTTCTGCCAGAGATGACGACAAGTATTTTAATTTTCTCTGTGCTATTATTAGTTATTTCTGTCCTCAGCAAGATTTTGGGATGTGGCCTTGGTGCAAAACTTTGTGGTTATCAGACAATTCAATCGGCTCGTATTGGTGTCGGTATGATTTCGCGTGGAGAAGTCGCCTTAATTGTTGCCAGCAAGGGGATGGCTGTTGGATTGATGAATGATCAATTCTTTGGTCCGATCATCATCATGGTTGTCTTTACGACAATTGTCACGCCAATCCTATTGAAATTTGTCTTTAAAGATCGTATCAATGATCCAGATGTTTATACGGATAGTGCATTGATTGAAGATTATAGTGAAGTTGAAAATAACGAACGAAAGAATATGGAAATTTTAGAACAAAAGAAAAAGCGCAGTGCTGCCTAATACAGCTTGTATCAGTTATCTGCTAAGGTGTCAAAAATCCTTTATATAAAGGGTTTTTGACCCTTTTTTTCATGCATGAACCAATTTTTAATTTCATTGTTGAAAAATACGAAAAAAAGGAATATACTTTGAAAATGATTTAGGAAAGATTCCTGTATCCTAAATCGCTGAAAGTGTTATAATAATAAAAAAGGAGGTGTCGTGTTTTGGAAGAGATTATCAGAGAAATCGTTGACGCTGACAAACAGGCAAGAAGACGAGTAAAAGAAAAGCAACAGGAACGTCTGAATATCCAAAATTTGATACAACAGCAAGATGATGAAATCAAATCGCGGTATCAACAGGAAACAAAAGCATTGTTGGAAGCGAAACAGGCAGAACTGAATGCAGCTTTACAAAAAGAACAAGAGCAGGAAGAAAAAGCCTATCAAGATGCACTGCATAATCTGGAAGCGAAGTATGATGCCAGCAAAGAGGAGTGGGTGAACGAAATCATTCAACGGTGTCTGGCATCATAAATGTGATGCCGATAAGGAGGTGATGGTGAATGGAAATGGCAGCTGGTGTTATCGCCGCAAAAGCAAGAAGTATGCTTGGCGAACAGCTGAGCGCACAGGACTATGAAGAATTGCTGCACAAGCGCAGCGTTGCCGAAATAGCGGCCTACCTAAAAAATGGCACTTCCTATGCACATGCCCTAAAAGATGTACGCGAAAACAACATTCACCGTGGACAGCTGGAAGATCTTTTACGAAGAGAAAGCTTTCGCAAATCTATGAAACTGTATCGTTACAGTGAATCTAAGCAGCAGCAGTATTATAAGTTGCATATGCAACAGATAGAAATTGACTTATTGCTATCACGCATTCGTGTTTTGATTTCCCAGGCGTATGAAGATGCTATCGCAGAATTTCCCCTTTTCCTAAAAGCATATACTAGTTATGATTTGACGAAATTGGGGAATGTTCGCAGCTTTGATGAATTGCTGGAGGTTGTGAAAAAAACGATGTATTATGATGCCCTTGTCCCTTATCGGGTGAAAAAAGGACAGGAAAACGATATTGCCTATACGGACATCGAGACGACTTTGCATCAGAAGTATTATGCGCATGCAATGGATACGATTCACGATGTGTTAAAAGGAAAAAGCCGTAAACAATGCCATGATATGTTTGCCACTAAGGCAGAACTAGATAATCTGACAAAAATCTATCGTTTTAAAAAGTATTTTCAGGCAAGAGAGGATACCATACGGGATTCTTTAGTGCCATTGTATCATCGCATTTCCAAAGAGCGATTGGAAGAGCTTCTGGCAAGTCCCTTGCCATTATTTTTGAAGAAACTTAAGGAAGGCCCTTACCATCTGCATCTGGAAGATAAAGAAGATTTATATGTAGAATATTATACCCAGGCTTATCTTTATAAAATGGCAAAACGCAATGTGTATTTTGCTCAGGATGCGCCAACGGTATACAGCAGTTATCTCGTCGTTATGCAGCGAGAACTTGACAACATCATCAATATCATCGAAGGTGTTCGCTATCAGGTGAACAGCGAAGATATTGCATCGATGCTGGTGTATTAGAAAGGAGGATATCATGGCGATCGCAAAAATGAAACTCATCAACATTACGGCCGATAATGAGTATCTCAATGATGTCTTATTAAAATTTGTGGATTTGAACTATTTTCATCCGGAACCAGCCAGTAAATTTGTGGACAGTGTACATGGCTTAACAACATTGAGCGAGGAAAATCCTATCGCAGAAGTATTATCTCATGTACAAGAAATCGTCAACGAGATGCAATTGAATTTGCCGCAGCTGAGTATGAAAAGCCGTGACTATGATCTGGATAAGATGACTTCTTATGTAGATGGCATTTATCAGCGTTATCAGGATGGCGCACAGATTCGAGATGATCTGTTACACGTTATTCAGGAAAATAAGGACGCCTTAGTTCAGGTCAGAAATATTGAAAGTATTGATTTAAATTTGGATGATTTATTCGAGTGTGAGTATATAAAAATTCGCTTTGGCCGTTTGCCAATCGATAGTGTGGAAAAATTACAGTACTATCGTAACCGTCCATTTGTCTTTAAATCCTTCAATACAGATGACACCTATAGCTGGTGTTTATATATTACGACATCAAAATATGAAGGAGATGTCGATAACATTTTCTCTTCCTTATACTTCGAGCGTATCCGTATTCCGGAATTTGTTCATGGAACACCGGAACGAGCGAAGGAATCTTTGCAAGAGGAAATAGACAATGATTATAAACAGTTACAGCACGTAGAAGAAGTGCTGGCAAACTTAAAAAAGGAATGCAGTGAAAATATTGCTAAAATCGTAAGCGAATTAGCTTTTTTGAATCATACCTTTGAAGCACGTAAATATGTCGTTGGATTAGGAGAACGTTTCTCCATAACAGGTTTTATTGCAGAAGATGATGTACCAAAACTGAAAGCATCATTCTCAGAATTGAAGGAGGTGGAAATCGAAGTCAGACCTGCCCATAGCGACAAGCGACTCTCGCCTCCGACCAAATTAAAGAATGGGTGGTTTGCCAGGCCGTTCTCGATGTTTATAGAAATGTATGGCACGCCGGAGTATGAAGGCTTTGACCCAACACCAATCGTCGCTATTACCTATTCATTATTATTTGGTATGATGTTTGGAGATGTCGGTCAGGGACTTTGTGTTATCCTTGTTGGATGGTGGATGTATAAATATAAAAAGATGCAGTTAGGAGATGTCATGATTCGTATCGGTATCTTTTCTACCATCTTTGGCTTCGTCTTTGGTTCCGTCTTCGGTAATGAAACCATGTTGAACCCTCTCTATCATGCAATCTTAGGACTTACTGAGAAGCCTATAGAAGTTATGTCAAGTGAATTCATTTTGCCTTTATTGATCGTAGCGGTTGGCATTGGAGCTTTCTTGAATATGTTCTCAATCGTTTTAAATATCATTACGCATGCCAAAGATGATAATAAAGGGGAATGCCTGTTTTCTCAAAACGGAGTGGCAGGGCTTGTCTTCTATGGTGCTTTAGTAATTGGTGCCGGCTTTACAGCTGTTGGTATCAGCGTATTTTCACCACTGTATATCCTGCTGCTGATCGTTGTGCCACTTCTATTAATCTTTTTAAAAGAACCACTCATGCGCAAACTGGATGGTAAAAGCATGTTCCCGGAAAGCTTTGGGGCTTTCTTTATGGAAGGATTCTTTGAATTGTTTGAAATTTGTTTATCTTATATTACCAATACCATTTCCTATTTACGTGTTGGTGGATTCGTCTTATCCCACGCGGGCATGATGATGGCAGTTACCATGATCATGGAAATGGCTGGCGGTATCGGCGGATTAGCTGTTGGTATTTTTGGGAATATTCTAGTTATGTGTTTGGAAGGACTGATTGTCGGTATCCAGGTACTGCGATTAGAATTTTATGAAATGTTCTCCCGTTACTTTACGGGAAATGGAATCGTGTTTAAAACACTGAACGATTAGGAGGAAATTTATTATGTTAAACGCATTTGAATTATTGTTGCCACTGATTTTGATCGTATTGATCTCTTTACCTTTGGTGAATGTATTTCGTGGAAAAAAGAGCGCATCAGTGGCCAAACGCCGCATGATTACGCATGTATGTTTCTTCTTTGCCATTCTGCTTGGAACAGTATTCTTTGCTGCTTCTAAGGCATATGCTGCGACACAGGATGATATTGCATTGAAGATGGCTGGCTCCATCGGTCAGGGTCTGGGCTTTATGGCAGCTGCTTTATCTACCGGACTTTCAGCATTAGGGGCTGGTATCGCCGTAGCTGCTGCAGCACCAGCTGCCATTGGTGCTTTCTCAGAAAATGAAAAGAACTTTGGTAAATCAATGATCTTTGTTGCCATGGGTGAAGGTGTTGCTATCTATGGTTTGTTGATTTCTATTATTATGATCTTCATGAAATTATAAATCTTGATGAAATTATAAATCATGATGAAATTCTAAATCTTGATAAATTATAAATCTTGATAAATTATAAATCTTGATGAAGTTCTAAATCATAATGAAGTTCTAAATCATAATGAAGTTCTAAATCATAATGAAGTTCTAAATCATAATGAAGTTCTAAATCATGGTGAAATTCTATACATGAAGAAATTCTAAATCATGATGATATTCTAAACTTATTTATACTGCCTTCACAATGCCTTTTCATATATAAAAGGAAGATGATTTCATCTTGTACCATATAGGATGAGACTACTTGTATTGTTGATGTAGGTCGTATAGAAAGTAATAAACAGCTGTAAGGAAAGGAGCTTTCCTATGAAATTTTACTTGCTCAGTGATAATATTGATACACAGATGGGATTGCGTCTGGCTGGTATTGAGGGTGTTGTTGTACATGAGCGCCATGAGGTGCTACAGGCTTTGGAAACAGCCATGCATATGGAAGATGTGGCCATTGTTTTAATGACAACCAAACTGATTCAGACATGTCCCGAAGTAATCTCTGAGTTGAAACTAAAACAAAAGAAACCGCTGATTGTTGAGATACCGGATCGTCATGGCTCCGCCAAAATTGGCGAAACAATTGATGGCTATGTATCCGAGGCAATCGGTGTGAAACTATGAGGTGTTGAGTGATGCTTGATGAAAAAATGAAACTGGAAGAATATTTTAAAGAAGAGATACAACGAGTCAGCGACATCCAGATCAGCGGTATTGAACGTGAAATCGAACAAATTCGCAAAAAGACAATCGCCTCTTTGGAACAAAGTGCCCAAACTGAGGCCGGTATGCTGAGAGAAACAGAATTGCGTGAAAAGCAAAGTGAGCATGCCATTGCTTTAAGCCGTTTGCATGAAGATACTAACCGTAAGCTGATGGCAAAGCGTAAAGAGCTGAATGAGGCTGTTTTTGATGAGGTAAAACAACGTATGCTTGCTTATTGTGAAAGTGAAGCATATAAAACAATGCTGTTGGATAAGCTTGATAAACTGGCAGAACATGCACAGGAGCATGCGGTTTTGCATATGGCGAAAAAAGATGAACGTTATCTGAAAATGTTATGTGAACGATATGGTCATGGGTGTGTCGGTGAAGTGGATGCCAGTATCAGCATTGGTGGATTCTTGCTTGCTTGTGAAGATAGCGGCATTGTCATTGATGAAACATTTGATACGGCAATTGAGGAACAACGCAGCTGGTTCTATACAAATTCAGGATTATTTATAAAATAACATGTGAATGTAAATTTCGCATGATCGAGGTGATAATGTGAGTGAAAATGTAATCTATTCCATCAACGGGCCAGTTGTAAAGGTGAAAGATTCAACCGATTTCTCTATGATGGAGAAGGTGTTCGTCGGTCATCAGCGTCTGATGGGAGAAGTAATATCCATCAGCCGTGAGGCTACGGTCATTCAGGTATATGAATCAACGACTGGATTGAAACCAGGAGAGCCGGTAGAACCTACCGGAAGTCCGATTTCAGTAACACTGGGACCGGGAATTTTAAGAAATATCTTTGATGGAATTGAACGTCCATTAAAGGAAATTGCCAAACAATCGGGTGCCTTTATCGCAACCGGAAGTGATGTGGCTAGCTTAGATGAAGAAGTTTTGTGGGATGTTACCATGAAGGTAAAGGTCGGTGATCATGTCATAGGCGGACAGATTTTTGCGACGGTGCCAGAAACGCCATTGATCGAACATCGCTGTATGATTCCGCCAACACTGGAAGGTGAGGTTATTGAAACAGTTTCGAATGGTCAATATAACATTTTGACATGTATTGCCAAAGTGGCAGATGCACAAGGAGAGGTACATGAGCTGACCTTATGTCAGAAATGGCCTATCAAAACGGCACGTCCAGTGAAACGACGTTTGCCAATCAGCGTACCGTTGATTACCGGTCAACGTATTTTTGATACCCTATTTCCAATCGCCAAAGGAGGAACAGCCGCAATTCCAGGCGGTTTCGGTACCGGAAAAACGATGACACAGCATCAATTGGCAAAATGGTGTGATGCGGATATCATTGTGTATGTCGGCTGTGGAGAACGTGGTAATGAGATGACGCAGGTTTTAGAGGAATTCTCGGAACTGATTGATCCAAAATCTAATCGTCCGCTGACCGATCGTACCGTCTTGATTGCCAATACGTCTAATATGCCAGTCGCTGCACGTGAAGCTAGCATTTATACGGGTTTGACTTTGGCAGAATATTATCGTGATATGGGATATCATGTTGCTATTATGGCCGACTCTACTTCACGATGGGCAGAGGCATTGCGTGAAATCAGTGGACGTTTGGAAGAAATGCCGGCTGAAGAAGGTTTCCCAGCTTATCTGCCATCTCGTATTTCGCAGTTCTATGAACGTGCGGGCTATATGGAAACTTTGAATGATGCGACCGGTAGTGTGTCTATCATTGGGGCAGTATCTCCTCAGGGTAATGACTTTAGTGAACCGGTAACCCAGAATACCAAGCGATTTGTTCGTTGTTTCTGGGCTTTGGATAAATCTTTAGCATATGCGCGTCACTATTTTGCTATTAACTGGAATGAAAGCTATTCTGAATATGTAACAGATTTGTCACGCTGGTACAATAAAAATGTTGATCCGCGTTTCTTACGTGACCGTCAGGAAATCATGTCGTTATTAGCAGAGGAAACAAAATTAATGGAAATCGTTAAGCTGATTGGTAGCGATGTTTTACCAGAAGATCAAAAACTGGTAATTGAAATCTGTAAGGTTATTCGAGTTGGCTATCTACAACAGAATGCCTTTCATCAAGATGATACGTATGTGCCTTTAGAAAAACAGTTAAAGATGATGGATACAATCTTGTATTTATATCGTCGTTGTAAAGAGGTAATTACGACCGGTAAACCACTGCGTCTGGTAATGCAGCTTGGTTTATTTGATAAAGTTACAAAGATGAAATATGATGTGCCGAATGACAATATAGCATTGTTGGATGAGTATCCGACGATGATTGATTCTGCCATCAGCACCATAGCGTGAAGGAGGTAAATGTACAATGAGTCTACAATATGTAGGATTGCATGAAGTCAATGGACCTCTGATTTTTCTGGATCATGTGTTAGATGCCAGCTATGAGGAAATGGTAGAAATCAAGTGCAGTGATGGAACAACGCGTTTAGGTAAGGTCGTTCAGCTTGAGGGCGACAAGGCAGCAATTCAGGTATTTGAAGGTACAAATGGTTTATCACTAAAAAATACACGAACGAAATTCACAGGGCGGCCAATGGAACTAGCCTTATCAAAAGAAATACTTGGCCGAACGTTCAATGGTAGTGGACAGCCAATTGATGGCTTGGGTGAAATTTATGCGGAAAAGAGTATGGATATCAATGGACAGCCATTGAATCCAGTATCTCGAGTATATCCGCGAAATTATATAAATACCGGTATCAGCAGTATTGATGCCTTGATGACCTTGATTCGTGGGCAAAAACTGCCAATCTTCTCCGGCTCCGGTATGCCACATAACGAATTGGCAGTACAACTTGTAAAACAAGCAAAGATATCAGATGGAGATGGTAAAAATTTCTGTATCGTGTTTGCGGCCATGGGGGTAAAAAATGATGTGGCAGATTACTTTAAGCGTTCGTTTGAAGAGGCTGGTGTCATGGAAAAGGTTGTCATGTTTGTCAATCTAGCAAACGACCCAATCATAGAACGTACGTTAACACCACGTTGCGCGTTAACTGCCGCAGAGTATTTGGCGTATGAGCATGACATGCAGGTATTGGTTATCTTAACGGATATCACATCGTATTGTGAGGCACTGCGTGAGTTCTCTAGCAGTAAGGGTGAAATCCCAGGACGGAAAGGTTATCCGGGTTATCTGTATTCTGACTTGGCTTCCTTATATGAAAGAGCAGGAATCATTAAGGATGCAAAAGGTTCTGTGACACAGATTCCTATTCTGACGATGCCCAATGATGATATTACGCATCCAATTCCCGATTTGACTGGTTATATTACAGAAGGGCAAATCGTGTTAGATCGTAATCTGAATCAAATGGGAGTATATCCACCAGTAGGTGTCTTACCGTCTTTAAGCCGTTTGATGAAGGATGGCATAGGTGAGGGTTATACGCGTAAAGATCATTCTGATGTATCAAATCAGTTGTTTGCAGCATATGCCAAGGTACAGGATGCGCGTAGTCTGGCATCCGTTATCGGTGAGGATGAGTTAAGTGATGCAGATAAACAGTATATGGTATTTGGAAATCTATTTGAACAGTATTTCTTGAATCAAGGTTTTGAGGATAATCGAAGTATTGAAACAACCTTGGATTTAGGTTGGGATCTGATTTCTGTCTTACCTAAAGCGGAACTAGATCGTGTAGATAACGAGGTGTTGGAGAAGTTTTATGATCACAAACGTGCTGTGAAACGTTTCAACATCAAAGAGGAACCAATTATCCGTGAACTGGCGAATGAGGGTGAGTAGTCATGGCAAATAAACAGGTATTTCCTACGAAGGGAAATCTGATTGCGACGAAAAAGTCGAATGCGCTGGCTCATATGGGATATGAGCTTATGGATCGTAAACGGAATATTTTAACGCGTGAAATGATGGGTTTACTGGATGATGTCAAAATGTTACGTGATGAAATAACTGAGACTTATCAACGTGCATATGCGGCTTTACAGCAAGCGAATATGACGTTGGGTGTTATCAGTGATCTGGTTGAAGCAGTTCCTATCGATAATGGTATACATGTGAGTTATCGCAGTGTCATGGGTGTTGAAATTCCTAAGATTTCTTATGATAAGCCGGATTATACTTTGAGTTATGGTTTAGAACATGCGAATTCTAAATTGGATTATGCGTATCGCTGCTTTTATCGTGTGAAGGAGCTGACCGTTGTTTTGGCGGAGGTTGAGAATAGTGTTTATCGCTTGGCAAATGCTATTCGCAAGGCGCAAAAGCGAGCAAATGCGTTGAAGAATATCGTGATACCGGATTTTGAAGGAAATATTAAATTCATTAGTGATGCGTTAGAGGAAAAAGAGCGCGAAGAGTTTTCTCGACAGAAGGTTATTAAAGCAACGAAAGATAAAAAAAGTAGTCAGGAACGGCCTTTGTAGCTGTTCCTGATGATGTTAAAATGCTTTAAATAAAGGGTTTTAAAAGAGCCGTAAAAAGATTCAAAAAAGTTTTTAAAAAATTGAAAAAAACACTTGCATAAGTAGGAATTATTTGTTATTATATTAGGGCACTGATGAAGTGCAAAAGAAAAAATGGTTTCATAAATGCGCCCATAGCTCAACTGGATAGAGCGTTTGACTACGGATCAAAAGGTTGCGGGTTCGATTCCTACTGGGCGCGCCATTTATATCGGGATGTAGCACAGCTTGGTAGTGCACTTGATTTGGGATCAAGGGGTCGCAGGTTCAAATCCTGTCATCCCGACCATTATTTGGCTGGGTAGCTTAGTTGGCTAGAGCATCCGGTTCATACCCGGAAGGTCGCGAGTTCGAGTCTCGCCCCCGCCACCAATTTGGCTAAATGGACCCTTAGCTCAGTTGGTTAGAGCAGCCGGCTCATAACCGGTCGGTCGTAGGTTCGAGTCCTACAGGGTCCACCAAAATAAAACTATATTTTGGAGGAATACCCAAGTGGTTGAAGGGTCCGGTCTTGAAAACCGGTAGGTCGGGAAACTGGCGCCTGGGTTCGAATCCCAGTTCCTCCGCCATTACGTTATTCAAATATGTGAAAACCGAATCGCTCATTAAACATCGCGGGGTAGAGCAGCCTGGTAGCTCGTCGGGCTCATAACCCGGAGGTCGTTGGTTCAAATCCTTCCCCCGCAACCAAATGGTCCCGTAGCTCAGTCGGTAGAGCAACGGACTGAAAATCCGTGTGTCGTTGGTTCAATTCCGACCGGGACCACCATTTGAATAACTGGCCGTCTCTAGATGAGGCGGTTTTTTTTGTGTGGAATTGAACATTCGGATATGTCCGTTGCTTACATTCCTCATTAACGTCTATTCGAAAAAGTGGCGGGGGAAGGATGCAACATGCACGTGAGGGCTGCTCTGCCTGTACAATGGCGGAGAAATAAACCTACCGGTTTTCCAATCATGAACATGTTACTTGGGTATGACGTGGCGGGGGCTATTTTCATAACGTTCCCGCGACCTTGCTTACCCGTATGGATGACAGGATGAACGCAATTTTATGCTCAATTGATCTCGTCAAGTGCACTTCGTTCCTAACAGGGTAGTCAAACGCACATCCATAATCGTACACACCTTATTGTATTTCAAAATAGGCGTTACTACGACACGCATAAAAAAAACGATTAAAAGAAAACTTTTTTTCTGATTTATCAGTTAACTATATGAGGAGGCTGCTATGAAAGAACATACAATCATAGAACACATACGACATGGCGATGTGAATGCACTCGATACGTTGATCCGTCAATATTATCCACAGATATATTCCTATGTCTATGCACGTGTCAAACATCGTGATATTGCAGCAGATATTACACAAGAAGTCTTTATCCGTTTCACACAACATATTGACTCCTACACCTTTCAAGGAAAAACCAAACAATATTTACTAAGAATTGCCATCAATCAGTGCAATAGTTGGTATGCGAAATACAAAGAAATAGCATTGCCGGATGATTTGGAAATTGCTGATGAAAAAACAGAAGATACATACGATCGACAACGATTGATTTTTTATCTTAACAAATTGCCGGATGAACAAAAAGATGTATTATTGTTAAAATACTTTGAACAATTAAAAAGTAAAGAGATTGCAACATTACTAAACATTAGTGAATCTACGGTAAAAACGCGTGTTCGTTTGGGCTTAAAAAAACTTAAAACGTATATGAAAAAGGAGGAATGGCTATGAGAATACATTGGAAAGAATTGCGGCAATATGATGAAAAGGCAATGGAAAAAACGATAGCGCAATGCCAAACACTAATGAAACACAAAGAAAATTGGTTCGTCAGTAAAAAAACAGCCTATCGTCAATTTGCGAAATTAGAAATTAAACGTATAAGTGTAGTATATGGCTTCTTTTTACTCTGTTTACTATATTTTTTACTTTTTTCAGAACAAATGAAAATCGGAATCGTGTTGCTGTATTATCTGTTACTAGGGTCCTATTTTCTCTATCAATTATATGAATTTAAAAATAATGATATGGAAGAATTAATGCAGGCACTTCCAATTCATGAAGGTAAACGCTTTATCTTGCATATGTGTACGTTTCTTATTATACACCTCATTAGTTTTCTAAGCTTTTCAATAGTTGGCTATCTACGTATGGACATCTCCATGTTAGAAATCATGCAATTAGCCTTAATACCTTTATTCCTGGCACATGGTTGTATGTTGTTTTTCTTAAACAGAATCAAACGACTTTATACAGCTTTCATCAGCTATATAATATTATTTTTGTTCTTTAGCAATTTCTTTCATCCAATCTTGATTAACAGTAGTGCACTGCAGTTAGGTTGGATCCAAACACTTATTGTGTCATTGTTCTCTACCGTATTATTTCTGATTGCCGCATATCGATATGGCTTAAAATTACAAAGGAGGATTCATTATGGAGCTTAAGACACATCATCTCAGCAAATTTTATACAAAAGAAAAGGCAGCGGTTGCCGATGTGAATCTTGTTTTGCAAGAAGGTATTCATGCTTTATTAGGAGCAAATGGAAGCGGGAAGACAACACTTATGCGGATGTTGTGTGGTATTTTAAAACCAAGTGAAGGTATAGTTACCTTTAATGCTAAAAATATTATGGAAAATTATGAAGAATACATTCTTCATTTGGGCTATTTACCGCAAAATGCAGGATTTTATATGAATTTCACAGTAATTGAATTTCTCCAATATATTGCCGTATTAAAGTGTCTGGAAGCTGATTATGCAAAACGGAAAATTGATGAGCTATTGGAGTTATTACATCTAAAAGAACAGTCCAAAAAGAAATTGCGTCAATTATCTGGTGGTATGCTACAGCGTGTCGGTATTGCACAGAGCCTGTTAAACCATCCTAAGCTATTGATATTGGATGAGCCAAGCAGTGGCTTAGATCCTAAAGAGCGTATTGCCTTGCGGCAGCTATTATCGCGTTTAGCAAAAGATACTATTGTGATTCTTTCAACTCATATCGTCAGTGACATAGAAAATATAGCAGATGATATTTTGCTAATGAAAGAAGGGCATATTCTCTTCCAAAAGACAGTAACAGATACATTGCAAGAATTAAAAGGACACGTTTATGAATTATTAACAGCAGAAAATGAGCGAGAAATTATTGAAAAAAATTACACAGTAGTGAATTGTAAAAGAGTAAGTGAAGGTATCCTGTTTCGTTTGTTAAGTGACGATATGAAAGATAAGCGCTCAATTGTTGTAGAACCAACATTAGATGATGTATATTTATCTTATTTTCATGAGGAGGCTGAATATGTGGAAACTAATTTGTTATGAATGGAAAAAGTTAGCGAAAAGCCGTTCCAATTTATTGCTGTTCGTGGTGTTGTTAGCGGCCTGTGCTTACCAGATTAAAACG
Organism: Eubacterium sp. 3_1_31; assembly: GCF_964249515.1. NCBI lineage: Bacteria > Bacillati > Bacillota > Clostridia > Eubacteriales > Eubacteriaceae > Eubacterium > Eubacterium sp. 3_1_31. The sequence goes on along the minus strand of NZ_CAXUBY010000011.1, from coordinate 47,411 downwards.
AATGTAACAACGGATATAAAAGACTATTATTTCGTATCCGATGAACATCTCGATGTGGTGAAAGAACAACAAAACTTTGCGAACAAAAGCTTTGAAGAGTTACAGAAACAGATGGGCGCCATCCATTACAATGAGATTGATCAAGAGCATTATAATTCTAGTCGTTCTTTGGATGAAAATTATATGAAGGTAACGTATGGTACACACTGGAAAGAACTTGTAAAGGCATATGAAGAGCACACTTTGACGCAAGAAATGTTGAATGATTGGAACGTTATGAGTCAAGATGATACCCAGCAACAGTCGATTGTAAGACTGGAAGATTTTACGATACATTATCTTTATACTGATGAAAGAGAGGTATCCGATCTTAAGGCAATGTTTCCAGATACGGTGATATTAACGAACCGTCAAGATTATCTTTATACCAAAGAAAAAGCTGAGCAAGGTTCCACACAGTGTTTTTTGAAAGAGTGTAATGGTTTTAATGCGATGTACTACGATACGTTAAATACCCGCTTTCTGAATGCGTCAAAGACCTATCATCCCACCATCCTAGCTAATAAATATTTTGATGAAATCATGCGAGTGAATTTTCTTGTTCTATTGCTCATCAGTATTTTGTTAGGCAATATTTACAGCAAAGAATCAAGTGAACAAACAATGATATATCTTTGTACAAGCAAGGCTGGATGGAAAAAAGTATCTATCGCTAAACTCATTGTCGCTTTGACTATTGGCGTATTGATTCCTATGCTGATACCAATTATCTCCAGTTTGGTTAATTATCTACGGTATGGTGGTTTTGACTTACAGATGTTTTATTATGGCATCGGTGATGTATCTGCCAATAGCATCGTACCTTATATTTTTACGAATGGGGAACTTTTAATAATCGTGTGTTTTGCATTGTTGGTTGGCTATACAGCATTGACATTAACATGTTTAACAATATCACGTTATGTAAAAAATACGTATATTGCAGGGGTCAGTGTTTTAATGCTGACGATATTACCCATCTATAATATCTTTACGTTGCAAAGTACCAATCTCAATGTCTGGTTTCCATCCTATCTGTTAATGCGGATATTTGATAATTTGGGGTATACATCACAATTGTTTTTCCAATTTGGCAGTATAACGATTTTACGATTATGGCTATATGTATTGGTTTGGTTTCTTGGCTGTGGTATATGTTTATTACTTATTCATCAGAAAAATAAGAAACATCTTATATAATTTCTCATTGATTGGTAATCTAATAACCTTATGATGTTAATGTCATGAGGTTTTTTTACAAGATAACCTACAGAGATATGAAACAATAGTTATGAAATTAAGATAATCTTTGGGAATTGCGACGCTATATAAAAAGGAGAAACAATTCATACGTTATCCATAACGTTAGTGATCTTTATTTTCCATAACACATATCAAGTGAAATAATGGTTGACACAACTGGCAGATCAATGTATTATTGTATTAGATGATTAATACAATAATACATCTAGTAAGAAACAAGGAGGGAATAAAAGTGTTTTGGAAATTATGTAAACATGAATTGAAATGTTCATATCGAGGTTTTCTTATTTTATATGCAATCACATTATTATTGGCGGTGATGATCAATCCAAGTATAGATTCAATGTTTGTGGTAACATTAACATTGATTTATGGATTGCTGCTATGTGTTATCCTAATCATGTCGATGTATGTCATCATTAAAAATTATCATACATCCATGTTTGCCAAACCGGCATATTTAACCCATACACTACCGGTATCTACGACAAAGCTGTTAATTGTAAAAATTTTGGTAGGGCTTATTTGGTTTGCACTATCCTATGGTGTTATCCTTGCCTCCATTATTGTCATTGGTTTATCTGTCGACAATTTCGATCTACAGCTCCTTTTTAAGGCATTTTCGCATATCCATATTTCATGGGGAGCAATCTTATATGCGGTATACACTGTGCTAGGTGTTGTGGAAAGTATTACCTTATTATATCTTGTAATTGATATTACTCATACGACACATATCCAACGTTTCCGTGTCCCTATTGCTATTGTGCTGTTTTTAATTATTTCTTGGGTATCATCGGAGATTATGAACATGTTCATCAATCCCGGACAAGGTTCTTTATTACAAATGGTCACAAGCAATGCAATGATAGGACAAAATATAAATACGACATTGTTAACAGATATGACGAAATTACTCATTTTATGTGGCTGGGAATTATTGTTAGTTTGTTTGTATTTCTTCTCAGGTAAGTATTTGATAGATCATAAAATAGAGGTAGAATGATGAAGGATCTTAAGGAAAAAGTACTTATTATTGCGTTGATTCTGCTATTTTCCTTTTGGTATTTGTATACCGGATATCTGGTCTTTGATTATTTTACGATCGGATGGCCATTTTATCTGATTGGTATCCTCATTTTGCTGATTATTATAGCAGCATGTCTGCATACAGTAAAACGTATGAAAAATGGTGAGTACTAAAAAGGAGTGATCTTGATGGACTTTGATACAAATCTACCAATTTATTTACAAATTATGACCGAAATAAAACGATTGATCATAACAGGAACTTATAAACCATCACAAAAAATTCCTTCTGTACGTGAATTGGCAATTGATTATGGTGTAAATCCAAATACGGTACAAAGAGCGTTAAGTGAACTTGAACGCGAAGGACTCGTGGCAAGCGAACGAACGAGTGGGCGTTTTATATGTGATGATATTGAACGTATACAAAAATTAAGAGTAACAATGATGAAAGAGAAAACAGATCAATTTCTAAGAGAAATACATGAATATGGATTTGATGAAGAGGAATTGATGGAAACGATAAGGGAGCGATTACAAAATGGAAAATCTTGTTGAGATTTGCGGATTAAATAAAGCATATGGTAATAAGCCGACATTACATGATATAGATATATTTTTACAGCCCGGACAGATTGTTGGTTTGTTAGGACCAAATGGCAGTGGTAAAACAACTCTGATCAAAATATTGACGGGATTGTTAAAGGATTATAGCGGTGTTGTAAAAATCAATGGAAAAGCGATTGGCACGGAAACGAAAGCAATCGTATCTTATTTACCTGATGAACCTTATTTCTCAGATTGGATGAAGGTTAAGGATGCATTATCAATTTTTATGGATATGTATGCTGATTTTGATTATGCGAAATGTCTGGAAATTATGAAAAAGTTCCAGATTGAGGAAAATGTGCGGATTAAAACGATGTCGAAAGGAACAAAAGAGAAGTTTCAACTGGCTTTGGTCATGAGCCGCAAAGCTAAGCTGATTATCTTAGATGAACCAATTGGTGGTGTTGATCCTGCGGCACGTGAAGTGATCTTAGATACGATATTGGAAAATTATTCACCTGAGCAGACCATTTTAATTGCCACACATTTGATTGCTGATATTGAACGAATTTTCAGTAATGTTATTTTCATTAAGAAAGGTAAAATTGTTTTGAATAAAGAAGTAGAAGAAATTCGTCAGGAAAGCAACAAGTCGATAGATGAATTATTCCGTGAGGAATTTCGTTATGAATAAGGCGAAAAAATAACTGTTTTAGCATAATAATGACGTATAGAATCATTCATTAGGAATGAGGATATACGTTTTTTTGTTATGTGATGGATGTAGTGGACTAGACGAAAATAGCTTAGGCTATTTAGATGGTACATTTTCATGTAGTAAATACGACAGGAACAGACTCATGCCAATCGTAAAAGATATTTCTAATAAAGTAGAAACGCCTCCATTTAATAAAAAAAGCAAACTGTCAAATACAACAAGGGTAAAATATTTAGGAAAAGCTTTCCTAAAGAAGCGATAATCTTTTTTAAATGTATCGAAAAGAAAATGAAAGAATAACAGGACATAGCCAATGGTTGACCACATAGCAAGCCGTGTATGCCATTTGGATAATTGAGGATATTGCATAGGATCATAGGGAAGACAGACAGATATGATCATGATGATACAGACAACACCTAAGCAAAACTTACCCAAAGATGATGTATAGCGTAACGCTTGCATGAGTTTCATTGTATACCAGAAAAAATAGGCGGCAGCGCTGCTTGCCCATATTATTAAATATACAGGATGATGTAATGTATTTCCAAGGTAAGATAAGTTTTCTGTTAGGGGAGCACAGTACCATAAGGTTCCCAGATTTATTATACAAATCAAAACAATGGCAATGTACTGTATGAATTGATTCCTATCCTTCATGGCAACTCTCCTTTTCTAATGTCATTATTATACACAAAAAACAAGTAGATAAAAAGAGATCATTCATTATGACATGGATGATGATTTGACCGTATTTGTTATCAGTTTTTATGAACCTAAAATAAAAAAATGAAATAAATCATTAAAAATTACGTTTTTTTGATTTTAAAACGTATATACAAGGTGAAGGGGGATAGAGCAATGAATGATAAGCTGAAAAAGATGGAAAAACGTGAAGATGGTTTTTTAGAAGTTCAGTTGAAACGTCTGGCTGATTTTGATGACTATCTGTTTCAGAAAATGCATGAGGATGCAAGCTGTTTACTTTGTATACGTGATTACCGAAGTAAAAGCCGTTTGTATTATGATCTAAAGGGACATCTCACATTACGTTCTTATTTACAGCAACATGCTTTTGAAAAGGGAGAATTTCTTGCTTTTTTGCTTTTCATTTTAGAAGATATGGTTCGTGTCAATGCCAGCAAACCCATCTGTTTAGATGTAGAATATATTTTTTTATCAGCTGATGGAAAGCATTTAAAATTTCTTGTTTTGCCATTACAAGAAGATGGTTGGTTATTTCAAAAAGAGGAAGTAAAAGCCTTTGTTAAACAGTTGTTGAGTGCGGTACATACGAATGAAGATTATGAAACAGCTGGATTATTGGTTCAAATATTAAAACAAAAAGAATTCACATTGCCTGTCTTGTTACAACAATTGCATGCATTACAGGAACAAACGATGGCAAAGTTAACTTGGTGGCAGCGCATATGGCATAAAGAGAAGGAGGCTTATTATGTAAGAGATCTACCTAATGTACAAGTTTATCCCAGTATTCTGCCGGAAATTTCCATTCAGGAAGAAAGGCTGTACTGTGGGACACAACAAAAGATGAAAGAAGAAGATACATCTGACAAAGCTTCGAATAAGGTTAAAATAAAAAAGAGGAAACGCAGACAGGGAAAGAAAGATCAAAATTCAAATAGTGATGCTATACGAGCAGCTATGGAGGATAAAGAAAAGGTAATAGAAAAGGCAGAAGATCAAAGTAACAGAAGATTGGATAAAGTGGATATTCCAAGCTTTCCAAATGAGTTTGCGCATAATCATCAAGTGAAAGAAGAAGCATATTCGACAATAGACAAGAGAGAGGACAGCTATGCGCAAACTGTGGTTTTATTTGAAGAAACAATACCTTATTTGGAAAATGTGGATAGTCATGAGCGAATTATCTTAATCAAAGAACCTTTTACGATAGGAAGAAGCCCGGATAATGATCTTTGTTTACAGGCGTTGGAAGTATCAGCGTATCATGCGGCGATGGAAAGTTCGCAAAACCTTTTAAAAGATTTGCATTCCTCTAATGGAACCTTTGTGAATGGGGAAAAGATTCATGAACAAAGGCTACAGGATGGTGATAAAATCGCTTTTGCGAATCAGTGCTTTTATTATCATAGCAAGGTTTCTTCATGAATAGGCAAGCAGCAGAGTTATTGTGTTTACATAGCTCATTTTGTTTATATACCAAAGAAAATGTTACCCAAATTGAATTACTTATAAAAGAGCGTGCCAAGTATTGGCTGTATTTAGAATCAAAAGATGAACGCATACCTGTGATGGAGGTAAGCTGGGATAGTAAGCTAGGCTGGCATTGGTATGGTAATCAACAGTTTTATGATGCGAAGCAGCTTTGTGAAGGCTTTTTGAAAAGAGCACATATTCATCAATTTTATGGACAGCCAAGTTTACGTTTATTATTACAGCAATATGATACTATGCCCCAATTTCGTTATTACGCTTTATCATATAAGCAAATTCTCATTGGTCGTGGAAAAGATTGTGAAATTCAGTATGAACAACCTTATGTATCATTTCATCATGCTTTATTGCGTTGTGAGCAAACACAATGGGTGCTTAGTGATCTGCAAAGTCGTAATGGTGTGTATGTGAATCAGCAACGTGTGAAAGAAATAAAGCTACAATGTGGCGATGTTATTCATATCATGGGGTTGCAGCTGGTATTTGGTCATGATTTTTTTATGGTGCAGATGTTAGAAGGTGTCCGCGTGCGAAATCTCTCATATTATCAATTGCCTACTGAACAAGCGTTATCTCCACAGCAATTCTGTTTAAAGGAAAGTAGTGTCCATTTTCCAAAATTTTCGATAGAGCCAATTACCATAGAACCACCGAATGACAAAGTGCCACAAAATCAGCTTCCCTTATGGCTTTCCCTAGGGCCTTCCTTAACGATGGGCATTTCATCAATTGTGATGGGGATATCAGCATGGATGCAAGCAATCATACTGAAACAATCTATATGGCAAAGTATGCCTTCTTTGGTCATGGCTGCCAGTATGGCGCTTTCAACCATATTGTGGCCAATCATAAGTCGTTCCTTTGAAAAACGACAACAACTTCAAAAACAACGACAATATGAAACCGTGTATTTGTCCTATTTAGAAAAAAAACAAAAGAGTATAGAGGATCAGGTCAGTGCTAAAATTGCTTATATGATAAAGCAAAAACAGCTTTGGTTATTAGGAAATGAAAAGCTGCAAGAGCAGGCGCATCCAATATGGTTTCTAACAAAGCAAGCGAACGGCTTTTTAGATGTCTTGTTAGGGGAAACTAGGATGAGCTTGCAAGTGCCTTTGAACTATCAACAACAAGAGTTGTCGCTGTATGAGACATCTATAACAAAAGCGTTTTCCCGTTTTATTGAGCAAGCTACGTTACAGCTTCAACAGACGATTACGCATTCTTTTGGTGAGCACCGTAGTCTAGCCATTTGGGGTGAAGAGAGTTTATGGATGAGCTTGCAATTGGTATTGCAACTATGTCTGACGCACTCACCAAAACAATTAAAACTTTTTTTAATTGGCGATGAATATCTGACACGAGCGTGGCATTTACGTTTTTTACCTCATGTTTTCTTAGATCAACAACGTTTACTTATAACTGATCGCCAGTCGGTATCCTATTTATTAAATAGCCTGCAAAAGTTACAACAACAGAATATTACATGCCTTTTGGTTTATTTTACATCTTCTAAGATGTCCTATCTTCCCATTGATGAATACATAAAGCAATATGCATTTCTACATGTTTTACAACAAGCAAAGGAAAAAACTTTTTTAGCATCGGCAATGGAAACACTTTGTTATGTGCCTCGGCGTGATTTGGCATATCTTCAGCAAGCTGGTGAAAGCATATCATTTCAGCCTTTTCCATGTGCAGATGATGTCATAAAAAATAATTTTCAAGTTATCGACAGCTATACCAAAATGTCTTGTGTAACAAGTACGAAACTGTCGTTTCTGTCTATGTATCATTGTGGGAATGTATCGCAACTAGATGTATTACATCGTTGGAAACAAAGAAAGCAAAAACGTTCTTTAGCTGTCATTGTGGGAAAAGATCAACATGGTGAAATGGTGTATTTAGACGCCCATGAAAGCCGCCATGGACCACATGGTTTGATTGCCGGCATGACGGGATCAGGAAAAAGTGAATTTTTAATGACATATATATTGTCATTATGTGTTTGTTATAGCTGCGAAGAAGTGAGTTTTGTATTGATAGATTACAAAGGTGGCATGATGGCAAACGCATTTGCCAATGTCCCACATATCGCATATTGTATGACGAATCTAGAAGAAGGGAATATGTATCGCTTTATGCAGGCGCTAGATGCGGAATTGAAATATCGTCAGCAGTTGTTTCAAGATACTAAAAGACAGCTTGATGTGGCTACGGTAGATATGGATGCTTATCAACACTATTATCGTGAAGCTCTTGTAAAAAAACCTTTGGCACATCTGTTTCTGATTGCTGATGAATTTGCTGAATTGAAAACTCAACAGCCACAATTCATGGAACAATTAAAACAAGCAGCGCGCATTGGTCGAAGTTTAGGCATTCATTTGGTATTGGCTACACAGAAGCCATATGGCATCATCGATGATCAAATATGGAGCAATGCGCGTTTTCATATATGTTTAAAGGTGCAGGATAAAAGCGATAGTATGGATATGTTAAAAAAAGAGGATGCATGTAATCTTCAACAGGCTGGTGAATTTTATATGCAGGTGGGAAATGATGAGCTATATTTGCAAGGAATAAGCAGTTGGACGCAAGCCCCGTATCATCCGGAAACAACATATCAAAAACCTTTAGCACAGGATATTTGCTTATATAACGATCAATTTGAAATCATCCATAAGCAACAGTTAAAAAAGCAGGAAGCTTCCTTGCATACCCAGCTGGATGTTATTTGTCATTATCTACAACAACAAAGTGAAGTAGCAGATGATCAGCGCCCGTTCTTTTTGCATGCTCCATTACCGTTTAAGGTACAAGAATGTTTATGTACAGAAAGTGAGCCTTGTTTGGGAATGGCGGATGATATCAGCAAGCGTCAGCAATTTCCATTTCTATTTCCTATTGTGAACATGACACATGCATTGGTTGTGGGAAAGCAAGGGAGTGGGAAAACGATATTTATTGAGAAATTCTTATGGGAATGCGCGAGAATTGCGTACAGGGAGCTATCGGCAATTTATGTTTTGGATGGTTTTGCCACCAAGTTAAAGGTTTTGCAACAATTAGATATAGTTGCGAATGTGATGTGTATGAAAGATAACGAATATGTGGAAAGTTTATTTTATCAGCTGCAACATGAAACCTTATGGCAGGATGATACAAAGCATATATTGCTTATCATTCATGGCTATGAGCAATGGAAGGAAAGCTATCCGCAACTGGATGATGTATTAACTTCCGTATTTTTAAAAACGCCTTTTGTGCATATTTTCATGAGTGTTACTGCAATCGCTTTATTACCTTATCGTCTTCTTACTTATTTCGCGCAACGTTATGTTTTGCAACTGCCGGATTCAAGTGAGTATGCCTGTTTATTAGAAGATACTTCGTTGCGGCCTATGGCACAAAAAGGCAGTGGTCTTTTTATCAGGCAACAGCGCGTGATGCTATTTCAAATTTATCCATATGCAAACAGTATACAAGAACAATTGCTGCTTGCCCAAACACAGGGACAAAGTGTATATGCTGTTCCTATCCTTCCCAAACATATATCAACGCAATACCGTAGTGATGCTTTGTTTTTAGGAAAAGATATAGAAAGTAAAGAAGATTGTTGGTTAATGCTCGATTCATGTTCCTATCTTTTCATATGTCAGGCTTTTCAATATGCAAATGCGTTTATCGCTTATCTTAATGAATGGAAACAACGTTTCCCAAGTTATGCCCAACACTTATCGCTGTATCAAGGTACATCTTCCTTACCGCAACAAGAAAACCAGCGCATACCAGTATTACTACAAAATCTTACAACACTTAGCGAGCTGCAATTGTTGCCATGGTATGTGCAGGCTTTGTATGAAGGGGATATTTTGTGGATTGGAAAAGGATTGCAGGAAGCAGCATCAATATTGAAACTGCCTATGGCATGTATGGATAAAGAATTACAGGAGCACGAAGCTTTATGGTATCGAAAGGGGGAAATACGATGGATACGTGTATGGGAGGACGATCAACATGGATGAAAGAATTTTGGTGGAGACGTGCCTACCAGTCGTGCAAATGCGTTTTGATGCAGGTCTGGCATCTTCTTTGACGATTCAACAGGCGATGCAGCTTTTATATGAAGCAGCGATGCAACAGGTAGAGAAAGGAGTATGGATACCAAAGCCAATCTTGTTGTATAACGCTAGCAATAACTGTGTGCTTAGAAAGGATAGCACAATAAAAGAGGCAAGGGTCCAAAGCGGTGATTGTATATATTTATTTTAGGAGGTAGTTTATCATGAGTGTAAAAATCAATGTAGATCCAGCACGACTAGAGGCAAGCGCTTCTCACATAGAACAGATGTATATGAATTATGAACGTGAATATCGTCGTTTGTTTCAAGATGTTCAAACGATGGGAAATAATTGGCAAGGAAAGGATAATCAGGCATTTGTTCAGCAAATTAATGGCTTTGTGAAAGACTTTGCCTCAATGCGAAATTTGATGAAGGAGTATGCAGAATTTTTAAAAGCATCGGCTAGGGCATATCGCAATACACAGAATGAACGTGCACAACAAGCACGGCATCTAATAAATTAGGAGGGCGTATACATGGATACTTTAACGATCACGCTGGCACAAGTTCAAGGCTGTGCCGCTGCCATCCGTACTCAAAATCAGAAATTGAATCATTGTTTGCAAGATATTAGTATGACAATGAATCAGTTGGCTGCTTATTGGCAGAGTCCGGCGTCAGAAACTTTGCGAACAAGATTTCACAGTTTACTCCCCGTTTTTGATAACTATCGAAGTGTTGTAGAATCTTATGCCCGTTTTCTCGATCAGACGGTAGATACCTATCATACACTGGAACAGCAGCTACAGGCCGGAGCAGATCAATTTCGTTAAATGAATGCATACAGCTATGCTTATGAATTACATTTGACGCAATGTGAACAACTGCTGAATCAGGTGACTGTCATTTTGCAGACAGTTGAAGATAATAATGAAAATTCGCTTTTATTGCAAGTGATTCGTTCTATGTTAAAAGAACTGCAACAGCAAAGAAGGTGGCTGCAGATATAAAAAATAGTAAAATATTTGCCATTTAACATGCATTGACATGTATTAATACTGGAAGGCTGAAAGATGCTGAGCTATTGCTGCAGACACTTCCTTTGTCACAACTGTATCAGGATTTACAAAAACTGCAAAAGGTAACTAGTGATGTTATTCAACCTCATGTGTTGTCACAGTTATCACGATCACTTTCACTTTTACAAACAAAACAGCAACAACTTTGTACACACTTAAAAACGAGTGCAACAGCTTATGAAAATATGGAATCGTCATTGAGCAGCAAAGCAAAGGCGATAAGTGATCATTTGCAATATCAAACATACACGATGGATCATTCTATGCGCTGGCATACGTCTTTTCGCAAAGATAAATCCTTGTTTAGTTATTTGCAAAATGGTGTCTGTGCAGGGATTTATGCTGGACTGGATGTTGTGAAATTTTCTGTGGGATTTCATGAAACGTATGCGCAAGGAAATTTATCAACGAGTGTTGGAAGTGCCAGTGTCAGTGGGGATGCTAAGTTTTCGTTGTATGATAATCAAGGTTTCTCTCCTTCACTAACCGTCAGCTTGGTGGCAAAAGCAGCCTTGGCACAGGCAGTTGCCGATATTCATTTAGGTAATTCTTATGTGTACGCGGATGGTGAAGCAAGTGTGGGAGTTGGTGTTGTTAAGGCGGAAGGGACAGCTGTCTTAAATAAAGAAGAGCTTACTTTAAAGGGTGAAGTTGGTGCAGCAGCAGTACAAGGTGAAGTAAAAGGCAGCATAACGATTTTGGGCGTGAGCATAACAGCAACTGGCACTGGTGAATTAGGTGCTATCGGAGCAGGAGCTGAGTTTTCCAGTAAAAAAGGAGAATTTTCATTTGGAGCAAAAGGCAGTTTGTTAGCTGGTCTGGGTTTCCGTGTAAAAGTAAATTACTGATCGATAAGGCAATAAAGGAGTACATATGAATAAAACGAATCTACAGGAATTACTGCCTTTGGGCAGTATCGTCACTTTAAAAAAGGGGACGAAAAAAATCATGATATGCGGTCGTATCCAAGAGGAAGCCACCACGAAAAAAATTTATGATTATGCGGCATGTTACTATCCGGAAGGTATTTTAAATCCACATGAGCTATTTTTATTTCAACACGAAGATGTAGAATTCGTGTATTTTGTGGGAATGCAGGATAGTGAAGAATTCAGCTTTCGCGATTTCCTGATAGGCAAATTGAAAGAAAAAGGGATGCTGGAAACATAAAAAAAGGGTTCTATATGCCATCATATAGAACCTATTATAGTACACATATCAAAATATTTCACAGCAGTATGCATAAACAGTATTATTTCCATATCTGAGTTGCGAAAGAGCAAATAGTTAAAAAAGAAACAGCTGCTCTAGAATAACGAACTTTGCGGCTACCTTGTAAAATGATTTCAGATAGTGCACAATACTTATCAACAGCTTGCAGAAGCCATCCTTCTTTTGTTTTAGGCATATGAAGGGTCATTGGCCACATATGATGAACAATGGCATCTTCTATCACAGGATTGATTGTGCAGGTTTTCTTAGCATTTTCTAAAGCAATTAAAGGATGAATTGCACAATGTCTGCCTTCCATGGGACGATTGTTCTTAGTTCGCCAGTCATAAAAATATAAATCATGTAGTAAGCCGGCACGTGCGATACTGTAGGTGTCTAAACGAAATTTTCGTGCGAATAAGAAAGAATAATAAGAAACATTCAGAGAATGTTGAAATCGTGAAGTATCCATATGCTGAGAAAAGGCTTTTAATTCCTGTACATCGTCAACCTCAATTAAATCTTGTATACAACTGACAAATTCTTTTGCCAGTAAGTCGTTATCGCTTGTTAGATCTACTCTGGAAAATATTGCTTTCTGCATGCCATTACCACCTTTTTTCTGATATATAATCAATGTATCATATTCTGTGTAAAAAATCATGTGAGAAATTTGTGAATTCATCCTATAGGCAAAATAATGAAAATAAGGTATGATGAATAGCAGAGAAAATGGAAAAGAGGAAGCATGATGTTAGAATTTGAAAAGAAAATTGTCCATGTTTTGGATTGTGAACACAATACGTGTATCCTATCAGAAGGATGTATGAAAAAAGAAGACGATGTGATAGCAAAGATGTTGAGTAGCAAGGCAGAAAAAGTATTCCATAGTGCCTCTCGTAAAAGGGGCGTTTTTCGCGAAACGAGTTATGTGAAAGAGCTGCTTGTGAAATTAAAAGATCATAGTATCACATTTGAAACCTTTTCGCAGAAATTGGCACAGTATGTATTTGATAAAAAGATGGAGCATGCCCAATACTATGTTAGCGATTTTATTGTGGCTTTATTATTAAAGGATGAACGTCGTTATGTATTGGTGCTCGATAATGCCTGTACGCAAGGTATTACTCATACGGTTCAAAATGAGGAAGATTCCATAATTACAGAAATAATACCTTACAAAGCATTGATCAGTTCTACGTTAACAGCAAAAGATCGCGCATTTCTTATAGAACTATCCGATGAAAGTCTGTGTTGTGTGGAAAATAAGGTAGAGATTGAAGGTGAAAAGGTAAATTTTTATGCGGAGGTCATTTTACAAAGTACGACAATGCCTTCGTATAAAGAAAGTGTGAAAAGCATCACCAAGTTAACAGAAGAAATGAGTGATAAGTATGAAATGGATGAAGTTGATATTGTTCCGAAAATGAAGAGCATGTTGGTAGATAACATCGAAAATAGTAAGCCGATTCAAATTGATGAAATAGCAGAAGAATTATTTGCAGAAAAACCACTTGCTAAAGCAGAGTTTAAAGAAGCGTTGAAGAAACAGGGGGTGCCGACTGCCATTGAGGTGGAATATGTAAAGCCGACTCGCTCAGATAAAGTACAGAAGATTAAAACAGATAAAGGAATTGAAATTATCATACCTGTGGACTATATGAATACGAAGGAATTTGTCGAATTCAAAAATCAGCCCGATGGAACCATATCCATCCAGTTAAAGAATATCACTCATATAACCAGCAAGTGATTTCTTATATTTCCAATAATTTACATTGATTTTCAGAAACTGATGGTAAATCAGTTTCTTTTTTTGGTGAAATGTGTCATAATAAAAAAACAAAGAGCGTCAAAACTGACTTTCTTTGTATGAATGCATATACTATTGTAGAGAAGGAGGTACTTGTATGTTTCATCAGCTTATAGAATATAGTATGGAAAGGGTTGGATTGCGATGTACAGATGACCTGCTTCAGAAACGATGTTGTTGCGAAAGAGATGCATAAGAAAAACATATCGTAAAACAATAGGAGGAAAATAACGTTTATGAAAGAAACGCTGAAATTAATTGGCAATACGCCATTATATCGTATAGAAAATACCAATATTTATGTAAAATTAGAGAAGTTTAACGCTGCTGGAAGTATTAAAGATCGTGCTGTCTTAGGAATGTTGAAAAAGGCTATGGAAAAAGGCACGATAAAAAAAGACAGTGTTTTGATTGAAGCTACCAGTGGCAATACCGGGATTGCTTTAGCCATGTTAGGAGCAATTTATCATTTGCCAGTCATTATCATTATGCCAGAAACTATGAGTATGGAACGACGTAAACTCATTCAGGCATATGGAGCGGAATTGATTTTAACCGAAGGTGCAAAAGGAATGCAGGGATCATTAGATGCATTGGCAAGCTTACAGAAAGAACATCCTAACTACATCACTTTATCACAGTTTGATAATCCGGATAATCCCCAGTTTCATTATGAAACTACGGGCAAGGAAATCCTGGAGCAATTACCGGATGTGGATATTTTTGTGGCCGGCATTGGAACCGGCGGCACGTTTACAGGAGTTGCTCGTCGTTTAAAGGAAGCTAATCCAAATATTCGCTGTGTAGCCGGAGAACCCAAAGACAGTGCTATCATCAGTGGGCATCAGCCAGGACCTCATAAAATTCAAGGAATTGGCGCAAATTTTATCCCTGCTAATTTCGATAAAGAATTAGCAGATGATGTGATGTTGATCAGCAATGAAGAAGCAATTGAAGAAACCAAAAACTTTGCGCGTACCACTGGTATACTCGTTGGTATCAGCAGTGGTGGCAATATTGCTTTAGCAAAACGATTAGCTGCCTATTATCCAAATAAAAAGATTGTTACGATCGCACCGGATGGCGGAGAGAAATATCTTTCCGTATTGGATTTTGACTAATGTTTCGCGTATTAAAGGATATCAATCATAACTTAAATCGCTCATTGGAGAATGATCCGGCTGCTCATTCTAAATTAGAGGTGCTGTTGTTATACCCGCATATCAAAGCCTTGGCATTTCATCGGGTATCGCATTTTCTATATCGGCATCATCTGTTTTTCCTTGCTCGCTTTAATTCCAACATTGCCCGTTTTTGGACCGGTATTGAGATTCATCCGGGGGCAACAATTGGTCGTGGTTTACTGATCGATCATGGAATTGGTGTAGTCATTGGAGAAACTGCCATAATTGGTGATGATTGCCATATTTATCATGGTGTCACCTTAGGTGGTACGGGGAAAGAGCATGCTAAGCGACATCCTACATTGGGGAATCATGTTATGATTGGAGCAGGGGCAAAATGTTTAGGAAACATTACGATTGGTGATCATGCGAAAGTCGGTGCAAACGCCGTGGTCATTACGGATGTTCCAGCGGAAACAACTTTTATCGGGTTAGCCGCAAAAGATAAACGACAAAAGCACAGGTGTACGCCGGAAGGCTTTATCGAATAAATATAAGTGTTATCGTAAAAGCATCTTAGAAAAGGAATCCCTCATTTGCCTTAAGCAAATAAAGAGATTTCTTTTTTTATTATGAACTGATAAACCCTTGTTTCTGGTAATTGTATTTTGTTTCTGCATTTTGCTTTAATATTTTGCTTCAGTATCGTGTTTTCATTGCATGATGATTTAAAAGATGGTTTTCTATTGCGGTAAGACTGCTTGACATAGTATCTATGTTCTGTTAAACTATATCTGTAATGGATATATCCATTTGCGATATAATAGGAGTTGATATGTGTGTCAAAACAGGCAACGCAGGAAAATGAACAGCTGACAGATGCAATGTTTTATATATTATTGGCTTTGTTAGAGGAGCGTTATGGTTATGTCATCATGAAATATATTGAAGAATTAAGTGATGGCATGATGCAGATGGGGCCGGGAACATTATATACGCTGTTGAAAAAACTGACGAAATTGCAATGGATCCAGCAGCTTACAAGTGATAGCCGCACCAAGACTTACCTCATTACACAAGAAGGAAAACGTATTTTATGCCAAGAAGTGAAACGGCGTGAGCGTATGGTGGAAGATGCTAATAAGGCTTTAAAGAAGGGGATTGTATGAAGGAAAAAAGAAAAACGAAACAAATATTATGCGGAGGTTTAGCCTTTTGTGGAGAAGAAGAGATGGAAATGCTGCATGCATATGCCCTGGATGGCTGGATTTTTAGAAAGTTCAGTGGTTTATCTTATGTTTTATATAAAGAAGAACCACAAGATCTTATTTTCAGCTATGATCTAAATAAGGTAAAGAAAGAAGACGCGCAAGAATATCTAGATCTTTTTGCGGCAGCAGGATGGGAACAAATTACCTGTAACTCCTCTAGTACATGGTTTTTTATGGCAAAGCAAGGAACGCCTCCCTTACACAGTGATCATGCGACATTGAGTGAAGAATATACCGGTACCGGTAAAACTGCAAAATATCTATTGTTGGTATTAGCGTTTGTTAGCTTGTTTAGCTTTTTCTTGATTAAACAGGCTGCCATATTTATGTATCTATTTGCTTTTGGCTGTGGATGTATAGGAGGTTTATTCATGCTTTTGATCGGTACGCAGTTTCGCAAACATAAGCGAAAGTTATGCATTACGATGTGGAGCTTTCAACGCAGTATGTGTTATTGTTTAGGCAGTCTGTTCATTATGCTTAGTATGCCGTTCCTATCAGATATCGTTCCCTCTTTGCATATCCTATGGCGCTTTCTTCGCCTTGGAGCATGGATGCTTTTCATCGCCACCTTGTTTTCTATGTATTGGCGATATCCGTTGTATCGCGATCACAAGGAACAATATTTGTTTAAGAAATAAGAAAAAGGAAAATGAAAAAAGGAGAAAATTATGATCGAAGTAAAACATTTAACAAAAACGTATGGGAAGTTTAAGGCTGTCGATGATATTAGTTTATTGGCAAAAGATGGTGAGATAACGGTACTGTTAGGTCCTAATGGAGCTGGGAAATCTACCACGATCAAAAGTATTGCAAATTTATTACGTTATCAAGGTGAAATTAAGATTGGCGGATATGCCAATGATATGCTAGAGGCAAAACGCATTTTCGGTTATATTCCGGAAACGCCGGTACTTTATGATCTATTAACGATAGATGAACATGTAGAGTTTATTGGAAAGGCTTATCGTTGTGAGCATTATCAAGAAAGAGCAGAACACTACATCACGATGTTTGATTTATCATCAAAACGTAAAAAGTTGGTAAAGGAACTAAGTAAGGGCATGCGTCAAAAGGTAAGTATGCTGCTGGCTTTATTGATTGCGCCCAAGGCGTTATTAGTGGATGAGCCAATGGTTGGTTTAGATCCTGCCAGTATAGAGGAAACTTTGCAGTTATTCCAACAACTTAAAGAAGAAGGGGTTGCTATCTTAATATCTACGCATATCATAGATGTCATCGATGCCATATGGGATGAAGCCTATATCATGAATAAGGGGCATATTGTCGCCCATGTACGTAAGGAAGGGTTACAGGAGCAAACCTTAAAAGAATTGTTTTTTACTTCTACGCAGCATGAAGTGGGGGAGGCGTCATGAAAGTATTAGGAAAGTTGTATTTATTAAAATTAAAAGGTACGATACGAAATATTTTTTCAAAACCTTCCAGCGCAATCTTTACGATTATAATGATTTTGCTTTATGGTGCCTTGATTGTAATGGCATTATCACATCCGGAAATTGCGATGTCTGTGGGAAATCTCCAGGATGTTTCTATGGTAATTTTGGTAAATATCGGATTTAGTGCCTTGATGGTAACAACGATGATGATGCAGAAAAAAATGGCTCTATTCACGGAAGATGATGCTTTTTACTTATTTACTGCACCATTTAAACGCAGTGCCGTCATGCAGTATTTGATGGTTAGTGTAGTAGTTTCAGCATTATTATTTGGCGCGATTAATCTTTTTATGATCGTGATGTTGGGAAGTCACATTGCATTTGATGGCGGCTTTCTGCTTTTGGTCTTTTTGACGCAATCACTTTTATATTTCTTTTTTCTGACCACCCAATATTACTTGTATTTAAGAGGATTAGAAAATGCAAAAATGAAAAAGCTGATACGTATCATTCCGCTAGCATGTCTATTCTTAGTTGCCATAATATTCCTTGTTGTTTTAGTAGCAAATGATTTTGATGTTACAAAAAGTGGTATGGAATTTGTCGCGGGTACACCATTTCATTTGGTACCTGTATTTGGCTGGGTAAAACTGATTTTAGTTTCCTATGTTGCCCATGATTTTTACAAGATGCTGATTGGCAGCGTATTGTTGATAGGTGCATGTATCGTGATTTTCTTATGCATGTCTTGTTATCGCAAGGATTTTGTCGAAGATGTTATGGCGGATGCTCAGGCTTTCAGCAAGCGTTATAAAGCCATAAAAGAAGGCAAGACGGATTCTTTTGCGGATCGTAAGGTTAAAGACGTCCAATTTGCTTTTCAAGAAGGGGCGAAAGCTATTTTTTCAAAAAATATGTTGTTAATGCGGAAAACGAATGATTTTATTCGTATGCAGGATGTCATGTTTGTGGGTATTTATTTAGTTATAACGCTCATCATGGGCCTAGGCTTTAGCTTTTATTGCTATATGTTGATCTTTTGGATGTTTTCCATGATTCAAAATAGTGATTTTATGCGGGATATGAAAAATTATCAGATATATCTGATTCCGGATGCCCCATTAAAGAAACTATGGTATGTCATGCTTCCTACTATCATTAAGACCTTCCTTGTCTTGTTAATCGCTATCGTAAGTGCTTATATCCTTTTGCAGCCGGATTTCAAAGAGGCATTGCAATATTTTGTTATGTTGAGTGGTTATGCTTTCTTATTTCTTGCCACGACCGTTTTATCTTTACGTATTTTAAAAAGTCGTAACAATGTAATGATGGAAAATATGTTGCGCATGCTTTTAATGATCTTAGCAGCGATTCCATCTACCGGGGTACTGATTTATATGATATCACAAAATACATTGACAATAGCAATGATGAATAGCATAACGATCTACAATCTGCTCATTAATTTTGTGCTTTCCGGTATTATCCTATATGGTTGTCGTAATATGATGAATGGAAATGAACTCAGTAGTGATTAAGCATACAGGTATTGATTCCAGATGTAGATGAAGATGTAAAAAGATTGAAAATTCCGCTGGTCCAGGGAGTTTTTCTTTTGCTTTTGGCGGTTTTATGATATAGTATGGTACAGTGAAGTAAAAGAGGTAGGCTATTATGTGGAAATATGAATGTAAACGACATTTACTGTATATGACAACAGGCGTTATCATCGGCGCGCTCGTATTTGGGGCATTAGGTTGGCAAAGAGAAGGTTTACTTGCCACTTTAGAAATGGTGACAAGCGATAAAGCAATCTTACAGGATCCAATGACTCCTTACCTTATGGGAGCATTGGCAATTGGTGGATTGGTGAATGGTTTAATGTTAATGTTTCAGCTGATGCAGCGCTTTAATATTAATTATTTTATCTTTATGATGATTTTCTTTTTGGCAAGTGAGCTAATTATTTTAGCAGGCATGGTATTACTGTTACCGGCATTTGTCGTATGTATCTATGGCTGGCTAACCGTGCCGAATCGTGGTAAAAAGCGCATGCTAGATAAAAATACCGTAACCAGTGTACAAGAGGTAGAGCGTGTATATCGCCTGCATCATCATTATGATGAAACCTGCGAGATTTATGGTAAAAATGCATGGAATATTATGCTTCGTGTGAATATCTTATATTTCAGTGGAATCTTAGCTTTATTTCTTGTATTGATGTATGTAGAAGATTTATTTATTGTTATGGCGGCTGGTCTGTTGTACATGATGCTGTTTTTTCAGCTTACGAAGTATAAAAATAAGGCTTTACAGCCGATTATCGCACTATTGTATGATAAATGTGATCCTCAGGCATGTGCCAGTGCCATCTTTGCGTTAGCAAAAAAAGCACATAAGAAAAAGAATTTCCCATTGACACAGCAATTGGCACAGTGCATGATCTATCTCAATGACCCTCATCTGGCCATTGATGTTTTGGTTACCAGCAATCCATCTCGTAATGGGTTTGTATATCCTTATCATACGTTGATGGCATATGCTTATTATCAACTTGGTGATGAAAGTATGGTAAAACATCACTTGCAGGAATGTGAGAAAAGTAAAAAAGGCAATATGGCAGGTCCTATGAACATGTTTGCCCAGCAGGCATTGGCAAGCATTCAAAATAAATTGGATCTGATGAAACAGGATTTCCGTAAGGCGAGAACTTATTATATGCAAGGATTGCAAGCGCAAGCGATGCCATTTCAATTGGTAGATTCTCACTATTATTTAGGCTTGATTTCTTTTGTTGAACAGGATATGCGGGAAGCCCAAATTCATTTCCAATATGTGCAGCAACATGGCAACCGCATGTATTTTAAGGAAAAAGCGGATTCTTTTATGGAAACGATTCTCGCTTTAGAAAAAGCGAATGAAGAAGCTTATAGTGAACAGGAAACTTTGTAAAAAGTTCCTGTTTTTTTCATCTACATACGATCTTATCTTTACATAGTTTACGAGAAAACGAAAAAATGTTTCGATGATGTAAGCATTCGTTTTCTAATAATGATGTGAAAACTATGTGAAGTCATGCAAAATGGTTGACTGTCTGAAAGATATCACTATAATAGTTAAGGTAGTTAACTATTAAGCTACTTAACTATTTTAGGAGGGATACGATGGATGAAATGGATATTGTCCGGAAAATAACACATCTTGTGTATACACATCGCCGTGATGCTGCCTTTACGGGGCAAAAACAGCCAAATGTGAAACATCGAGATATCATGATGCTGGATGCCATTATTAAAATGGGCGATTTGGTTAAAATGAGTGATATCAGTGCATATTTTCAGATAACTCCGGCGGCTGTTTCACAATGCATCAAAAACTTTGAAAAGAAGGGCTGGGTGGAACGTACCGTTCTTGAATCAGATCGTCGAAGTGTGTATGTTCGTGTCAGTGATGAAGCAAAGCAGATGGTGCAGGAAATGGAAGAGCATATGAAACAGCAACTCATTGCATTCATCGCTGAACTTGGTGAAGATGATGCAGAAGCATTTGTACGTATTTTGGAAAAAGGTTTTACGTTTTTCAAATGTGAACGCAAGAAAGAAGAAGGAAAGGAGACAGGGAAATGCTGAAATTAAGACGCTATACGAAACCGTTTCTGATGTCGATCCTCATAATCGTCGCATTGTTATTTGGACAGGCGATGTGTGAACTGGCAATGCCGGATTATATGTCTGATATTGTAAATATCGGAATTAATGCCGGTGGTATAGAAGACGGTGTTCCAGAAGCGATACGCGAAAGTGAATATCAAAAGTTAAAGGTGTTTATGGAAGAAAAAGAGCAAAAGCTCTTTGAAAAACACTATACCCTCATGACACCGGCATCCGCAAAGCAGGAAGCAAAGGATGATTACCCTGCATTAAAAAAGGAAAACGTTTATCTGTTGCAAGACATTGATGCTGATACCAGAACAGCAATCAAGCATGCATTATCTGGCTCAGAAACAATCGTGATGGGCATTGAACAAGCGGTAGATAAGATAAAAGATAAAGATGCAATGGATAGCAAAGAAGTTAGTAAAGAACAAAAGGAAATGATGGAGATGATCCAGAAACTTCCAAAAGGTGTGGATGTCTTCATGGCCATGCAGATGATGCCGCATGAAAAACTGCAGGAAATGAAGAAAGATATGAATAAAGTAATGAAGGCAATGGGGGAAAGCACAGCAGATACTGCTAATGCGCAATATGTTCGAAATGAATATAAAGCCATGGGTATGGATGTGGATGCGATACAATATCAATATTTGTTTGTGAAAGGCGGATTGATGTTGTTTGTAGCATTAGGCTCTGCGGTAGCAGCGGTTGCGGTTGGCTTTTTAGCAGCGCGTGTGGCAGCAGGCTTCTCCCGTGATTTGCGTAAGGATGTTTTCCATAAGGTAGAGCATTTCTCCAGTGCAGAATTTAATAAATTTTCAACCAATACCTTAATTACGCGTACGACAAATGATATCCAGCAAATTCAGATGGTACTGGTTATGATCTTGCGTATTGTTATTTATGCGCCGATCATTGGTATTGGTGCGATTATTAAAGTAATTCAGTCCAATGCCAATATGACGTGGATCATTGCTTTGGTTATTGTGGTTATTTTAAGTATCATGATGGTGGCTTTTACGACTGTTATGCCTAAATTCAAGATTTTGCAGAAATTAATGGATGGCTTAAATTCAGTCGTTCGTGAAATGCTAGATGGTATGCCAGTCATTCGTGCTTTTAATAATCAGAAAAAGGAAGAAGAAAAATTTGAAGAAGCTAACAGTAAGATTATGAAGACAAACATGTTTACAGCACGTGCAATGTCTACCTTGATGCCATTGATCATGCTGGTTATGAACAGTGCAACCATTCTGATTGTTTGGGTTGGTGGTCATCAGATTGATTCTGGCAGCTTGCAAGTTGGTGATATGATGGCGTTCATGCAATATTCCATGCAGATTATTATGGCCTTCATGATGATTACAATGATTTCTATCATGATTCCACGTGCCAGTGTAGCGGCTGGACGTGTTTCGGAAATTTTGCATACGAAACCAAGTATCGAAGATCCACAAGCACCAAAACACTTGGCAGATGATCAGCGTGGTCGCATTGAATTCCGTAATGTATCCTTCCGTTATCCAGGTGCAGAAGAGGATGTCTTAAAAAATATCACCTTTACTGCGGAACCAGGACAGACGACGGCCTTTATTGGAAGTACAGGTTCAGGGAAATCAACGATTATTAATTTGGTGCCTCGTTTCTATGATGTGACGCAGGGTGCGATCTATGTAGATGGGGTGAATGTCAAAGATGTGACGCAGCATGAATTGCGTGATCATATTGGCTATGTGCCGCAAAAGGGTACGTTATTTACGGGTACGATCGAAAGCAATTTACGTTATGCTAAAGAAGATGCTACTGAGGAAGAATTAGCGAAGGCCGCTGAAATTGCGCAGGCTTTAGAATTTATCGAAGAAAAACCGGAACGTTATGAAACAGCGATTACACAAGGTGGAACTAACGTATCTGGAGGACAGCGTCAACGTTTATCGATTGCCAGAGCTTTAGTGAAAAAACCGGAAATTTATATTTTCGATGATACCTTCTCAGCTCTAGATTTTAAAACAGATGCTAAACTGCGCAAGGCGTTAAATATTTTATGTCAAGAAACAAAAAGCACGGTATTATTGGTAGCACAGCGTATTTCCAGTATCATGCATGCCGAACGTATCGTCGTGTTGGATAAGGGTGAAGTTGTGGGTATCGGTAATCATGAAGAATTGATGAAATCCTGTGAGGTATATCAGGAAATCGCCTATAGTCAATTGTCAAAGGAGGAATTGGGAAATGAGTAAAACAAACCGTCCTTCTGCACCAATGCGTAAAGGGCCGATGGGAGGACATCGCGGTCCTGGACGCCCGGTTGAAAAGGCTAAAAACTTTAAAGGTACGATGAAGCAGTTAATTAGCTACATGAAACCTTATTATGTAAAAATTATTATTTCTTTCATATTCGCCATCTTTTCAACGATTTTTATGGTTGTAGGTCCTAAAATCAGCGGAAAGGCTATAACCGAATTAAGCACTGGCTTTATTGCGAAAGTACGAGGAAGTGGCGCAATTAATTTTGATCGCATTTCGGAAATATTACTATTTTTAATTGGTTTATATCTGATTTCAACCTTCTGTAATTTCGTGCAAGGCTGGATGATGGCAGGCGTGTCACAGAAAGTATCTTATAATCTGCGAACATCTATGTCAGAAAAAATCAATAAACTGCCATTCGCATATTTTGATAAACAATCACATGGTGAAGTATTGTCAAGATTCTCTAATGATGTTGATACGATTCAGCAGACACTAAGTCAATCTTTATCACAACTATTATCTTCAATTGTACAGCTATTTGGTTTTTTAATCATGATGCTGACCATCAGTTGGCAAATGACATTGATGGCTCTTATTGTTATTCCATTATCTTTGATTTTGGTAACAACGGTTGTAAAGCATTCACAAAAATACTTTGCCCGTCAACAAGCATCTTTAGGTAATGTCAATGGTCATATTGAAGAGATGTATAGCGGACATATGGTGATGAAAGCCTTTAATGGGGAAGAAAAAAGTATTGCCCAGTTTGAGACTTTTAATGATGAACTTTATAATTCTGCATGGAAATCACAATTTCTAAGCGGATTGATGCAGCCAATCAGTATGTTTGTAGGTAATCTGGGCTATGTCGGTGTATGTATTTTAGGTGGTTATTTGGCCATGAATGGTATTATTGAAATTGGTGATATTACTGCCTTTATTCAATATGTTCGTAGCTTTAATCAGCCAATTGCCCAACTGGCGCAGACAATGAATGTCATGCAGTCAACGGCTGCCGCAGCAGAGCGTGTATTTGAGTTTTTGGCCGAAGAGGAAGAAGTAGCGGAGACCAAGACACCGCAACCGATTGCGGCACCTGATGGAAAATCGTTAATTGACGGTATGGTGACGTTTGAAAATGTTCATTTTGGATATACACCAGATAAAATTATCATCAATGATTTCTCGATGTATATCAATGCCGGAAAACGTGTTGCCATCGTTGGACCTACTGGTGCCGGTAAAACAACGATCGTAAAACTGTTGATGCGTTTCTATGAATTAAACAGTGGTACGATTTATGTGGATGGCTGTGATATACGTCAGTTTAGCCGCAGTGATTTACGTTCTTTATTTGGCATGGTGTTACAAGATGCATGGTTGTTTAATGGAACGATTATGGAAAATCTGCGTTATGGCAGATTAGATGCAACAGATGAAGAAGTCATGGCTGCAGCCGATGCTGCATATGTTGATCACTTTATTCGTACTTTAGATCATGGATATGATACGATGATTGATGAAGAAAGCAGCAACATCTCACAAGGACAGAAGCAGTTGTTAACCATCGCACGTGCGTTCTTAGCAGATCCAAAGATTTTAATTTTGGATGAAGCTACTTCCAGTGTAGATACCAGAACGGAAGTTCTGATTCAAAAGGGCATGGAAAAATTAATGGAAAATCGTACATGCTTTGTCATTGCGCATCGATTAAGCACGATTCGTGATGCCGATTTGATTCTGGTTATGAAGGATGGCGATATTGTGGAAGTCGGAGATCATCAAGAATTAATGGCCAAGAATGGCTTCTATACACAGCTGTATAATTCACAATTTGAAGAATCTTAACTATCAAGATAGAATGAAAACCAGCAGAATAAGATCGTTTGCTGGTTTTCTTATTTGGGAAACCCTGATGATATAAAAACTTGAGAGATGAAGGACTATGCGTTATAATAAACCATAGCAAGGGGATGATGAGATGAGGATACAAAGTCTTAAACATTGGATAAAGGGAAGTTTAATAGTAATTCTCTTTTTTATTGTATGTATGCAAAGAATTGATGCACAAGAATATAAAATGGCAAAACAGCTGCCGTTTTCTGTCAGCAGCACATCAAATGTGACATCCATTACTTTAACTTGGCAATGGGTGCCAGAAGCAGATGTTTATAAAATTTATCGCAGTGAAGGTGATGCAGAACATTTTACCTATATAGGCAGTGTTGGGAACTTAGAATATACTGATAGGGTGGTGAATAAGGGGAATACAACGTATTATTATCGTATCGAGGCATATACAGGAACACGGCTCATCGCTACAAGCACATTAACTAATCATCGTCTGCAATCGATGACAGCTCCCATGCTGAGTGCCTATGTCATAGATTATTCTGGCATAGATCCATATGTACAATTAAACTGGGATCCGGTAGAAGGCAGTACTTCTTATGAAGTATATCGATATACGGCTAAGACGAAAGCTTATGTAAAAATAGCAACCATAGCTCATTCAGATAAAGTGTTCAGCTTTAACTATATGGATTCAGATCTTGCCTTAAATCAGTCCTATACGTACAAGATCAAAGCCCTACGAACAAACGAAGCACTTTATAGCAATACAATAACGGAAACGCTGGAGCCGTTAGCAACTCCAAATGTGAAAATGGAAGCAAATACTTCCTATCTTCATTTGTCATGGGATAGTATACAAAAAGCCAAATATTATGAAATTTATCGCTCAACTTCACCGACGATGGGATTTACAAGAATCGCGGTAATTGAAAATTATTATACTTTTTATACAAATCGCGTCAATAACGCTTGTAAACCAAATCAAACATATTATTATAAAGTCAGAGCTAGACGAACCATTAACAATAAGGCAAATTATGGAGCATTCAGTAAGGTTGTCAGTGGCAATATGCACTTGGCAAAGCCATCCATGAAAGCAAGTGGTGGTCCACAAATTACGTTATCATGGAAGGAAGTGCCGGATGCCAGTATATATACTATTTATCGTTCTACGCAAAGTACAACAGGTTTTAAAGCCATTGCTTGTGTTTCTGACAATCGCTATGTACAAAAAGGTGATAAAATCAAACCAAATCAACGATATTATTATCGTATCATCGCCAAGAATGAAGCAAGTGGTGTGAAAAGTTCAATTTCTAATACGGTTTCCGCTTTTATCAGTATAGGAAATCCCGCTTCAACGTCTGCTAAGGCAAGCGCCGTTAATGCGAATCAAATAAAGATAACATGGAAAAAAGCGACACGAGCTACAAATTATGAAATTTATCGATCCACCAGTAAGACAAAAGGCTTTGTGAAAATTGCCACAACGGCAAATACAACTACGTATACGGATGCCTCATCATCACTTATCCCTAAAAAAACCTATTACTATAAGATAAAACCGATTCGCAAATATTATCAATGGAAGTTTGTTGGAAGTAATAGTAATGTAACCATGGCTATGACACAAATACCAACAACAAAAATCACTTCCATTTCATCACCGGGAAAAGGGAAGGTGATCATCAACTGGAAAAAGATCAATAATGCCCGATATAAGCTTTATCGCAGCACTAGCTATCATGGCAAATATAGTCTAATAAAAACAATTACAAACTGTGCGACTACATCTTATAAGAATACCGGTTTACAGGCGGGTAAGAAATATTATTTTAAGATAAAAACCTATGTTACTGCTGGAAATAAAAAGCATTATGATGGCAAGTACACAGGTACGCTAAGTATTACAACCTGCAAATCCCATACGAAATATGATGTTGTGGATACGGCCATAGCACAGAAAAAAAAGCCATATAAATGGGGTGGCAGTGGCCCTAAAAACTTTGATTGTTCTGGGTTGATTTATTATGCTTATCGTCAAAATGGCTATAAGGTACCTAGAGCGTTGGCTTATGCCGGACATAGTATTGGCAAAAAGACAGCAACTATTAAAATGGGGGATATTGTTCATTATAAAAACCATTTTGCTTTGGTAATCAGTAAAAAGAAAATTTCCAATGGTTATGAAGTGCGTGTGATTGAAGCGATGAATACGAAAGATGGAATCCGTGAAAATGTTTATTATATGGGAGAAAATGGACCTTTATTTAATAAAAATTTCATAGGCTTTCGAAGAATCTGATGGTTACACATAAAAAAGCAGGTGCTATGCGTGATAGAAGCCCTTTGTCAGGAGGAACGCATAAGACCTGCTTTTGCTATTTTATTTAACGTTTTTGCAATGCCGCTTTTGCCTGTGTAAGGGTTGTTAAGGCAGCCTTGGCTACATCTGGTTCGCTTTGGTTTTGCAAGACCTCGTATGCTTGGATAAAGGCGGATTCATAGGCTTTCCAACTATCCGGTGTGTATATATCCATTTGCAATTCACTGCTTGCCATTAATAATTTCTGAATTTCTTCTAATGTTTGAAAATATGCGTGCTCTTTTTCGATTTCTTCTAAAAGATCAATTAACCGCCATGTTTCATTATGTTTTGTACGCATGGCTTTGCGCGGCATACTAACTCCTTGCGCTTTCATGCGGGCATTCAGTTCTTGAATTTTTTCATCACTAAACCCATCAAGAAACATCAAATCAATGTGCATATGCATAGTTTGCGTTACTTCTTGTTGGGCTTTATCCTGTATGCCTAGCAGATAACCAATTGGTTGCTGCAAGTCTGTATCTGTTAAGATACGATACGCAATCTGCATATCCGAAAGAATAGTTTCAAGAATCGGCTTTTTCTCTTGATAATCACCGAAATATAGCAGAATTTTTTTCATAAACACTCCTTATATCTTTTTAAATAATTTGCAAGCGATGGTATCCATCTTGCTATAGATTACTACAGATATTAGTAGGATGGCAATACATATGCCTATGGAGATTGGCATGATAAGATCATTTGGAAGCAGGAATAAGGCTGCAATCAATAAGCCAGCTATTAGCATTCCCCCAAACATGGCAATCATACCGGACATATTCTGTTTAACTGCAGCAGCCTCTTGTTCCCATACTAGCTTAGGATGTGCCATATCAAGCAGAATGCAAAGCTCGTTACCCAAGAAAATAGCTATAATTGCACTGATAAAAGCGATGATATAATAAAGGATAGGAAGCATTGGAAAGAGGATATAAGCAATAATGAATAAAAGGAGAATAGTGAGAACGCTGACAATGATTCCGGCATTCATCTTAGCTATTATTTGTTTTCCTAAAGGCATAGGAATGTACTTCATGAACATGACATTACTGCCTTCTCGTGATATGGCTGTTGCACTGATCATATTAATACAACCAATCAACATGCCCATAGCTAATCCAGGTAAGATGGCATAATAAGCATATCCACTAAAATCTATTTGATTAAGGGCTGCTAAATTCAAACTTTCACCTTGTGACATGATGGAAATGACAATGACAATCGGGAAAATAAAGCAAGTACCAATACAATTCAAAAAATAAACTGGTGTACGTAAAAGCAATCGCAGTTCTTTTTGCGTATACGTAAATACTTTTGATTTCTGTGTTAATGCTTTTTTCATTTCAACATCATTTAATACTTTACGAGTGCTCTTTGTTTCATCGAATCCAATTGCCCCTTTGAAATAGAAATATTTTCCCATGATAAGGAAAACAGCAAGTGCTGCGATTAAAATCAGCAAGTAAAGGCCTAGCTGCAAGATGTCCTGGCTGATTAAGGCATGGGATGCAAAAGGTACTGCAGGGAACAAATAGGCAAACATGGAAATCAAAGAATTATTACCTTCAATTAATAAATTCACTAGGGCGGAAGGATCTTCTTGCTGCATTCCGCTAGAATTCATAAAATAAGAGAAACTCAATGCGAAAGCAACACTTAAGATACCACCAATCATATTGAAGCGATCGCGATTTTTAAAAAAGGGCACAAAGCGCATTACCAGCATGGAAATAATGCTGGAAAGAACGAGAGGATAAATCGGTAAGGTTAAAGCGATGATGACCACGAATACATAAAATAGTATACTAACTGATTCATTCTGCAAATATCCCGCTATTAAAGGAAGAAAAACGATGAGCGTAAACACATATTCATATAATAAACAAACACTAAATTTACTTGCTAAAATCGTTTGGGGCTTTAAGGGGAGGGATAATAAGATTTCGCTGTCTTTACTGAAGTAAAAAACGCCGGGAATCAAGAAAATAGAGAATAGAAACGTTACTAAATTTGTCATATGAAAACCGGCTGCTAAAATACTGCCGCTTTGTTGCAGGGGAGCCATCGTTTTAAAAGCTTCTTGAAACATATAATACAGCATGAATAGCAAAGGGATGAAACATATAGCTAAAAAACCATATAACAGGTAAACCCGCATTTTCTTTGTTTTCCCATCCGCAACCATACCTGCTGCATTTTTAAATAATGTGCGGGTAAGTGAGAAATACTTACGCATGAGATATAACCTCCAAGAATAAGGATTCTAGAGAATCACAATTTGGATGGTTATGTTGCAATTCCTCTAACGTACCAAAGAAAATGATACTTCCTGCATTAATGATGGCAACTTTATCACATAACTTTTCAGCAACTTCTAAGACATGTGTTGAAAAGAAAACCGTATTGCCTTTTGCCGCATGTTCTTTCATCATCTGCTTTAGTGAGTAGCTAGATTGCGGATCTAAGCCCGTCATAGGTTCATCTAAAATCCATACATTAGGATCGCTAATCAAAACACCCATAATGACAATTTTTTGTCGCATACCATGAGAATACGATAAAATTTTATCATTTAATGCATTTTCCATTTCAAAGGTTTTAGCTAATTGCGCAATCCGTAGTTTTCTGGTTGCTGAATCAATTTCATAAATATCAGCCATAAAGTTTAGATATTCAATTCCTTTTAGCCGCAAGAAGATATCCGCATTATCTGGAACAATACCAAATTCCTTTTTAGCTTCTAAAGGTTGTGTGACAATATTTTTTCCATTAATGAGAATTTCTCCTTCATCGGGATTTAAAACGCCTGTTATCATTTTAATGGTTGTTGTCTTACCAGCGCCATTTGGCCCGATAAAGCCTATGATTTCTCCCGTCGGTATGGTAAGGGAGATGTTATCAACAGCTTTGTGTGTACCTCCGTAAACTTTTGTAACATGTTTAATTTCAATCATGATCTTTTTCCTTTCTATTGCCGTTGGCAATGCGTTTAGATTAGGGACATCATTAAACTGATCATCAAAGTTAAGCAAATAAACAATGATGATATTGGCTGCTATCAGCATACTATCTTCGAAAGAAGCGATTCACCTTATTTACGATATACATTAGAATACAATGCATATACACTAAGGGGTAAGCAATTACCGATACGAATTTCATTTCGTACGTTTTAAAGCTTTTAGCCAATCAATGAGGTCATTTACGGTTTTGCTATTTAATTCATAATAGATAAATTTACCATCACGTTCATCTAGGATGAGATCAGCTTCTTTTAAAACTGCAAGATGATGAGAAATCGTGGCATTGGTGCTGGAAAACTGTGAGACAATTTCACCTGCACTTTTTTTATGATCCTTAACTAGAAGGATAATTGCTCTTCTGGTTGGGTCACTTAAAGCTTTAAATGCTTCCTGAACTTGCACCTAACATACCCTCTTTCATTTTGAAATCTATCTAAATGTAGTATAAGCTAGCTCCATACTAATGTCAAATGATTTAAGTAATGATGCAAAAGGATTGATGAGGCTTTTTTTGGTAAATATGGTATCTTTTTAATGGCCGCGTCAGTAAGATGCAGCAGATCAAAGAATCGATGTAAAACAAACAAGGCAAAACGTTTTCCTAAAAGGGCTGTGAAATCATCGTACTTAAGTAATCAGCAACTGGTACTACGATAGTTCCTATGGTAGAATTTCTAGTAAAGCATTATGAAATATGATAAAATGAAAAAGCAATAAGGAGTGATACTGCATGCGTAAGAAAAAGCCAAAGAAACCATTAAAAAAATGGCAGAAGATCCTATACGATATTTTATTTTTAATTGCCTTGGGCGTCTTTATCTATTCCGGGTATCAGCTCTTTCATATATACTCTCAAAATCATGCGGAAGAAAAAGAGAAAATAGAGCTACAACAATTGAGTAATATACCAGATGATCTAGAAAAAGATTTTACGGTGAATTGGAAGGCTTTAAAAAAGAAAAATGATGAAATATTAGCCTGGATACTCATACCGGATACCAATATCAATTACCCTATCGTAAAAGGAAGTGATAATTCCTTTTATCTGACACATTCGTTTGAAAAGAAAGCGAACTATGCTGGTGCCATTTTCATGGATTATCAGGCAGATGGGAAATTTAAAGATCGTAATACCATTATCTATGGACATAATATGTGGCATAAGACGATGTTTACAGATATTGAAAAATTCAAAGAAAAAGCATTTTTTGATAAACATCCGTATTTATATATTTTTACACCTCAGCAAAATTATCGATGTGAAATTTTCAGTATCCATTCAGCCAAAGATCTTTCGGCATCGTATGATCTAAACTATCCGACAAAGGAAAGCTGGCAACAATATTTAAATATGGTTGAAGGATTATCCGATTTTAAACGGAATGTAAAGCTAAATACTCAAGATCATATCGTGACTTTATCAACATGTTCCTATGAAGAGGGAAATTCCACAGATCTGCGTTATCTTCTTCATGCTAAACTGGTTAAATGGGATGGCAGCTATAAGGTGAAAAAAGGGAAGTAGATGCTAACTGCTTCATCAAATAGCAAAAAGAGATTAAAAAGTAATGAAGCTGTTTTTACATAGATGATAATTAGAAAATGATAAGCAAAAAGTAGCGTTGCTACTTTTTCTTTTCCTTTGTGCATACAATGAAGGGAAGGTGGTGGCGCTATGTTTTCTAAAAAATGCAGACTATTGACTTTGGAAATCATGGTCTTACTTATCATAGGCATTGTTATGGTTGGCAGCAGTTCGAGAGTTTGGGCAGCCGCGAAGTTCCAGGACGCAACATATTTCATGAGTCGTCAGGCGGTATTTGCCTTGCTTGGTCTATTTGTGATGTATGTTGCCAGCCGCATATCATTAGTGCATGTGCGCCGCTATGCCAAACGCTTATTTCTTTTATGTGTTGTCGCATTAATATTGGTATTGATTCCAGGTGTGGGTGTCTTGCGTAATGGTAGTCGTAGTTGGTTCGGTGTTGGTTCTTTTCTTATCCAGCCTTCAGAGTTTTTTAAGATTGCCATTATCATTTATGTAGCAGATTATCTGGCAAAGCGCTATCGTATCAAAAGCTTTCGTAAAGACTTGTTTTTTCCCGCTTTTCTGGTAATGATTGGTTTTGGCTTGATCTTATTGCAACCTGATTTTGGCAGTGGCTTGGTTATGGTCTGCTCAATTGTTATCATGGTGTTAGCGGCCGATTCTCCTTTATCTTATTTCGTACGCGTAGGTATTTTAGGCGCCGGAGGTTTGGGTGGCTTGATTTTAAGCGCACCTTATCGATTGGCACGAATTACATCGTTTATTGATCCTTGGAAAGATCCTTTAGGAGCTGGTTTTCAGATTATACAATCCCTTTTCGCTATTGCACCTGGGGGGATTTTAGGTGTTGGTTTTGATAATAGCATGCAGAAGCATTTTTATTTGCCCGAACCGCAAACAGATTTCATCTTTGCTATCTATGCGGAAGAATTTGGCTTTATCGGCAGCGTCTTACTAATTGGCTTATTTATAGCTGTTATTTATCAGGGAGTTAAAATTGCTAAAAATTGTACAGATCCATATTTATGCTATATTGCTATTGGTCTTACCTCCCTGTTTGCTATTCAGGTCATGATCAATCTTGGTGTAGTTGTCGGGTTGTTTCCAGTAACTGGGATTACGCTTCCTTTTATCTCCTATGGAGGCAGTTCTTTAATGGTTATGATGGGGAGTATGGGACTGCTTATGAGTATCGCAAAGGAAAGTTGAAAAAAGCGAATTTTATTTAAAAATACGGTATGAACATGGTATAATAAATCACAGGGAGTGATGACATGAGATTACTGATAGCAACCGGTGGAACGGGAGGTCACATATATCCGGCCATTGCGCTGGCAGATGCGGCAAAAAAACGCTATGACGATATTGACATTTTGTTTGTTGGAAATGATGATCGTATGGAGGCGAAAGAAGTACCTGCACACGGCTATCAATTTAAAGGTCTGCATGCAAGCGGTTTAACAGGTGGTATTGTCAATAAGATGAAGGCATTATTGCTGATGGCAAAGGCCTATCGCAAGGCACTCCGTATCATAGAAGATTTTAAACCTGACATTGCCATTGGTTTTGGTGGTTATGTAAGTGCACCGGTAATGCTGGCTGCACATAAAAAGCATGTAAAAACGATGATACATGAGCAAAATTCCATTGTTGGTGTATCGAATAAAATGGTGGCAAATTATATGGATGCCATCGTAATCTGTTATGAAAAATGCTTTGAAGAATTTGGCAGAGAAAAAACAAGATTGTTAGGAAATCCACGGGCAACCAATGCTGTCCAGGTTAAATTTGATGAGGCATATTATCGTTCTTTAGGTCTGTCAATGGATAAGCCGCTGATTTTGGTGGTTATGGGATCTTTAGGTTCTTCTTCCATCAATGCCATTATGAAAGATGTCTTACCTAAGATCGACAACAAATATCAAATCTTGTTTGTCAGCGGAAAAAACAATTATGAAGAAATGAAGAGCGTTTTTCCACAGGATAACATTAAGGTTGTAGACTATGTAAAACAATTGGATATCATTGCTAAGGTGGATCTGATCATATGTCGTGCTGGAGCAACGACGGCTGCTGAAATCACAGCATTGGGAACACCAAGCATATTAATTCCAAGCCCTTACGTAGCACACAATCACCAATTTTATAATGCCAGTGTGCTGGTTGAAAAAAAAGCAGCATATATGATAGAAGAAAAAGATTTGAATGCAACAGTATTGGATGAAAAAATCAAATTGATTATGGATCATCCGGCAATAAAGGAAGAGATGCATCAGCATGCGTTGGCGCTCGGTAAGCCCAATGCCAGCAGTGATATTTTAGACTGGTGCGATGAAATGAAAAGGTGAAATATAACATGACATTGAAAGAAAAATTACAGCCCTATGCGGATGTGGAAGTCAATGTGTCTTTAAAAACACGTACAACCTTTCGCATTGGTGGGAACTGCAGTTATTTTATATACCCCAAAAATGAGCTTTGCCTGTTAAGAGTTATGGACATCTTAAAGGATGAAGAAATGCCGATAAAGATTTTTGGCAAAGGTAGCAATATTTTATGCAGCGATGATGACTATGATGGCGTGATTCTCTGTCTGGATCGCTATTTTACGGATTTTTATTTTGAAGAGGATGGCAGTTGTTTGGTGCAAGCAGGTACGAGCATCATCTTGTTGGCACATGAGGCTATGAAGCGTTCTTTAAGCGGTTTGGAATTTGCCAGTGGCATCCCCGGAACGATTGGCGGCGCTTTGTTTATGAATGCCGGTGCTTATAAGAGTGATATGGCAGGCATTGTCCAAGAGGTTTATGTACTGAAAGAACATACGATCTGCATTATGCGTAAGGATGAATTAGACTATGCCTATCGTCATTCTATTTTTCAACAGCATCGAGACTGGTTGATCTTAGGATGCCGTTTGCAATTACAGGAAGGCGATCAAAAGGAGATTCGTGATGTTATGGATTCACGGCGAAAACGTCGTATGGATTCACAACCTTTAAATAAGCCATGTGCTGGCAGTGTGTTCCGTAATCCTGAAAGCCATCAGGCTTGGCAGTTGATTGAGAGTATCGGCATGCGAGGAAAACGCATCGGTGGAGCTATGGTTTCTGAAAAACACGCAAACTTTATCGTGAATGAAGATAATGCCAAAGCCAATGATGTGGCGGCATTGGTAGAAGAAATTCAAAAAGAAGTCAAGGAACGTTTCGACATTGATTTAATTACGGAAGTAGAGAAATTCAATTGGAACAATTAGATGAGCTGCTTTACGATGATGTCGAAGCGAAATACCTGGCTCTGCAAAATAAAAAGAAAAAACGTAAAAAGCGGCGCAGAAAACGGCGACTTGTGATTGCTGGTGCTATACTTTTAGTGGCATCCTTGTATTTTATGAGTGATATTTCTAAGGTGAAATCATTAGAAGTAAAAGGTAATCGCTTTTATACGAAAGAAGATGTCTTGAAAAAAGCGCATCTTTCCTATGAAACACGATATATGATCACACCGAAATGCTACCTTTCTTGGAAATTGAAAAAAGACGATTTCATTGAAGATGTGGAAATTGAGAAAAGCATGGATGGCGTGATTGCTATTGAAATCAAAGAAAAACTGGTCATTGGTTACTTTGTCGAAGGTGAAAAGAATTATGTTTTATTGAAAGATGGCTCACAGAAGGAAATAACCAGTGAAAACCTTGACACCATAGTCAACTACCCATTGATTGATGGTTTTTCCAACAAAGAAAGGAAAAACTTAGCTGCTGCATTTGCTAAAAATAAAAAAGAGGTTAGTCAGGATATCGTATCTATGATTTCTGAGATTACACCGCATGCTGAAAGTTACGATAAGCATATGGTGAAAATCGTGATGCAGGATGGCAATACGATCTATACCTCCTATGATTCCGTATTTATCCTTAATTCTTATAAACAGACTTTAAAAAATTTGAAAAAAGATCATGTCTGCTTTGTCATGGATGCGAATACGGAAACCTACATAACGGAAGACTGTAAAGCCTTTAAGTAAGAATTTTAAGGTATTTGAGAATCTTTCTTGGATTTCCAAGGGGATTTTGATATAATAATGAGGATATAAGGAGGAATTTTATGTCAATCTCTAAAAGTACACAGTACGGAAATATCAATGTTTCCATCGACGCAATCGCCTCACTTGCCGGTGGTGTTGTAACCGAATGCTATGGCGTAGTCGGTATGGCATCCCAAAAATTTGTGAAGGATGGAATCGCAGAATTACTAAAGAAGGATAATTATGCCAAAGGTGTTGTTGTTCGTCAGCTGGATAACAATGACTTGGAATTGGATTTATATATCATCGTATCTTACGGCGTGAAGATTAGTGAAATCGTTCATGAGGTGCAGATGCGTGTGAAATACATGTTGGAAAAAAATCTGGAATTAGACTTTAAGAAAGTTAATGTCTATGTGCAAGATGTCAAGGTTATAAAGTAGGTAGAGAACTATGGAAATGATCAATGGAAAATTGTTGAAAGACATGTTGGCAAGCGGTGCCAATAATTTGTCAAATAAGTTTACGGAAATCGATGCATTAAATGTGTTCCCTGTGCCTGATGGTGATACAGGAACGAACATGTCGCTGACGTTTAATGCGGGCGTAAAGGATGCTTTAGCATGCACTAGCGATGATGTGTGCGATATTGCAAAAGTATTATCAAAAGGGTTATTAATGGGAGCAAGAGGAAATTCCGGAGTTATTACTTCGCAGATTTTCCGCGGTTTATATCAGGGTGTAGATGGCATGAAGGAAATCAACGGTTTCCAATTAGCAAATGCGCTGGTTATGGGTTCTCGTGTTGCCTATAAAGCGGTCATGCGACCTGTAGAAGGAACTATTTTAACTGTAGTACGTGAAGCTGCTGATTACACATATGCATATGCAACCTCAACGCAAGATGTGACTTGCTTACAAGTTATGGAAAAAATGCTGGAGGAGGCGAAGGAGTCTTTAGAGAGAACGCCTGATCTTTTGCCGGTATTAAAAGAAGTTGGTGTCGTTGATAGTGGCGGTGCTGGACTTGTTACGATTTTTGAAGGGTTTGTTTCTGCACTGAAAGGTGAAGTTATTGAACGCCAAGAAGCACAGGAAAGTAAAGAAGTTGCCGGTGCTGGTATGGAGAGCGAAGAATTCGGCTACTGTACAGAATTCATCATTCGTTTATCAGAGCATGGCGCTAGAAATTTCCAAGAAGAAGCATTACGTGATTCACTTGCACGAATTGGTAATTCTATTGTATGCGTGCGTGATGATGATATCGTTAAAGTACATGTACATACCTTGACTCCTGGAGATGCCTTAAATATGGGACAGCGTTATGGTGAATTTGCAAAACTTAAGGTAGAAAACATGCAGGAGCAGCATGAAAATATCATGATGAATGCAACGGTAGAAGAGAAACCAAAAGAAGAAAAACCAAAACAGAAGTATGCAATTATTACGGTTGCAGCAGGGGATGGTTTGAAAGATATGTTTAAAGAACTGCGTGCTGATTATGTTATCAGTGGTGGGCAGACGATGAATCCTTCTACCGAAGATTTTGTACAAGCCATTCATCAAGTGAACGCAGAAAATATCTTCTTATTGCCAAATAACAGCAATATTATTTTAGCAGCACAACAGGCCGCAAGTGTCTGTGAGGATCTGAATGTGGAAGTCATTCCATCAAAATCCATTCCTCAAGGATTAAGTGCATGTATCATGTTTAATCCTGATGTGGATTTCGATATGAACCTGGCTGAAATGAATGATGCCATCAGTATGGTAAAAACCGGTCAAGTTACGTATGCCATCAAGGATACGACATTTGAAGGATTAGATATCAAAGCTGGCGATTACATGGGCTTAAAAGAAAAAGACATTGTTGTATCATTACCAGATAAAATGGAAGTAACACGACAGTTACTGGATATGATGATTGATGGAGAAAGTGAAATCGTGACGCTTGTTTATGGCGAGGATGTCAACGAAGAAGAAGCAAATGAGATTGCTAGTTATATTGAAGATAAATACGATGTTGAGGTAGAACTCAACAATGGCATGCAGCCGGTATATTCGTTTATAATTGGTGTCGAGTAGAATACTACTCGAAGTAACAACGTATTAAACATAGGGAAAAGAGGCTGTAACGAAATAGACTGAATTGACAAGTCTATGAGATTACACCTCTTTTTTCTATGCCTCGTTCTGGAAACATCAACAAAGGAAACCAAGAGGTAGTATTCCTCTGCCAGGTGATATCATCTTTTTCGATTGGGAAAATGCTGGTGTTAGTGATCATGTTGGAATCGTGGAACGTGTTGATAATAATACTATTTATACGATTAAAGGCAATTTCATCTATGAGTAATTATAAAATTAATAGCAGAATTATTTATGGATACGAAGCTATCAAAAATGAATGAAGACTTTTTCGCTCATTCTACATAGTTTAAGAAAACTCATATAATTTCTGATCTGTAATATTCTGCTTAAATTTATTCTATAAACACCATACTGTTATCTATTTTGGGTAGTAGCTTTTTTAGTTCAGCTAATTCAAATATGGAAATAATTAACACTGACTCTATAATGAAGATGTGAGATAATTAAAAATTGAATTACCAGAATAGGAGGAATTATTTAATGAAAAAATATGGTTATGTAAGAGTCTCTACAAGAGATCAAAATATCGATAGACAGATGTCTGCTATGCTAGAAATAGGAATTGATAAAAAGAAAATATTTATTGATAAATTATCAGGTAAAGATTTTAATCGCCCCAAATATAAGCAATTAGTAAATCGGCTTACAATGGGTGATGAACTTTATATCAAATCTATTGATCGATTAGGTAGGGACTACGATGAAATCATTGAACAATGGCGTTTTCTGACAAAAATAAAGGATGTGGATATTATTGTATTGGATTTCCCTCTTTTAGATACAAGAAATCAGGTCAACGGCGTTACAGGGAAATTTATTGCAGATTTAGTATTACAAATTCTTTCTTATGTGGCACAGATTGAACGTGAAAACATTCGTCAACGTCAGATGGAAGGTATCAAGGAAGCCAAAATAAAAGGTATTCAATTTGGGAGACCTGCAAATGATTTACCGGAAAGATTTACAGAAGTATATAATTTATGGAAA
Organism: Eubacterium sp. 3_1_31; assembly: GCF_964249515.1. Classification (NCBI taxonomy): domain Bacteria; kingdom Bacillati; phylum Bacillota; class Clostridia; order Eubacteriales; family Eubacteriaceae; genus Eubacterium; species Eubacterium sp. 3_1_31. The sequence goes on along the minus strand of NZ_CAXUBY010000011.1, from coordinate 7,778 downwards.
GCCAAGCAGATAAGTCAACGTGAAGCGGGAAGATTGCTTAATACCAATCATGTTACATTCGGTCGCTGGGTGAAACGAGTAGAAAAACTTAATAAATAGTGAGAGTGTAAAATAAGATCGTATGACTTAATGATACGCAGTTTTTTACAATCCATAGAGGATGCAGATGAAGCACTCAAGGAACTTTTTGATCCTATATTTGAATCATTGTTCCAAGGTGAAATGAATCATCATTTAGGATACGAAAATGATGATAAAGATTATAAACAAAGGCAGAATCGCAGAGATGGATATAGTCAAAAAACTGATCATACTACAAAGGGAGATATCACGATCGTTACACCAAGAGATCGTGATGGCTCTTTTGAAGCACAGATGATATCAAAACGATAAAGAGATGTTTCAGGAATAAAAGATAAAGTATTGGCGTTGTACATGAGGAATGAGTCAACGTGATATATCAAAAACAATAGAAGATATCTATGGATTTTCAATTTCTCATGAAATGGTATCCGATATTACAGATGTCATACTACCAGAACTAGAAGAAAGGCGAAATAGACCCTTGAAGAAGTGCTATGCCTTCTTGTTTATAGATGGTATGTATGTAACATTGCGTAATGGCTATGAGGCGAAAGAATGCGTTGTATACACGATATTAGGCTACGATTTGAATGGATATAAAGATATCCTTGGATTATGGCTTAGTGAAAGTAAGAGTAAGAATTATTGGATGCAGATATTTGATGAATGAAAGCACGAGGATTAGAAGATGTTTTCTTTATGTAGATGGATGGGGTTAGTGTACTTAAGGATGGCGCAAAAGCCAACTTCGGATGTGATCGTACAGCGAGCATCGTCCACTTGATACGAAACTCAATAAAGTATGTACCAAGTAAAGATTTTAAAACATATACTTCCCATCTTAAGAAAGTATATGGAGTGCCAAGCCTTAAAACTTGTCAAGCAGAGTTTGAAAAATTCCAACATGCATGATCACAATATCCAGGAGCAGTGGACGTATGGCGGCGTAATTTTAGTTATGAAACAACTGTTCGATTATGGGAGTGCCGTAAGAAAAGTAATGTATACGACGAATGCGATCGAGGCAATCAATTCCAGTTTCCGCAAAGTGACGATAAAAGGCGCCTTTCCAAACGAGAACGCCTTATACAAATTACTATATTTACGTTGTACAGAACTTGAAAATAAATGGGAGAATGGTACCATCCGCAGTTGGTCACAAGTATTAAATCAACTCATGATCAATGACAAGTTTAGCTCTCGCATTGAGAAATATCTAAAGTGATTATATTTTACTTACACACTTTTCTTGACAAACCTGCTACCTTCCTTAATTTTAAATTTTACACATTGTTATCGACAAGCCTAATAGATGTTTAATTATTTTTTTATGGTGCACACTTTTCGTGACAAACCCTAAATAGTTAAATTTTAGATTTTTTGGAATAAAAATTACACATTTAGTTCCATCTTTTTTTATAACTAATAATTCCTAAAATTCCCATCCTTATGTCATATTTCCATTTTATCATCCTTGAAACGAAAAGTGTGCTTTCTTTACCATCTACAAATTCGATACTTATAATTTTACTTAAAAAAGTTTTCAGTAAAATTCCTAATATGTCTAAATAGTAATTTATCGCTAGAAATATATTAGTGAAAAAAAGGGAAAGGAGGTTGTTATATAGAAAAATGGAAATACAGACAGATTGTTACCATGGGAGACAATTTGGAATTTTAATAGTCCTTTCTTCTTATCGAAATAAAAAGGGATATTGGAAATGTATTTGTCAATGCAAGTGTGGAAAGCAAAAAGAAATTTTCACTAGTAATCTTCTAAAGTGGTGGGACAAAAAGCTGTGGTTATACAAGAGAAAATCCGAATCTGATTGAGGGTACGAATTTATGTCTAATCCGAGTTGAAAACTCTCGAAAAGTAATACAAGTGGTGTAAGAGGAATGTCCCCTACTCGAAATGGTAAATGGATTGCTAAATCACATTTCAGGGAAAGTGATATTTTCTTGGAACATATGCAACAATTGATGAAGCAGAAAAAGCAAGAAAAAAGGCGAAGAGAAATATTTTAAGCCATTTCTTGAAGGTATGGAAAAGAATAATTGAAAGGAAATTGAAAAAAGAAATTATGCCTATAGCTCTGTCAGGTGGGATAACACTATCTGAATTTGGAAACGATGTGCTGTATGAAGTATTCATTGACATTAAAGAAGTGAATGCTATTAATGAATAGGAAGTAACTAAATTTAGTGTTTGTGTTGCTAAGCCATTTTGGCATACAATCAGGAAAACAAAAACAGATAATTTGAAATGGTTCATTATATGTAAATAAGGAGAGAATAAGTGTGAAAGAAAATCAAAAATATAGCAATTTAATAGACTTGAAACAATTTTCATACAATACTTTTGCTTACATGTAGTGAGGGAATGGAGGAAATATGAATAATTAATGATGAAATTGTAATAGAAACATGGCGAGAGACTGAGTCAGAATTAGAAATTATTGTGTTAGGGTTAGAAGAAAAAGAGCTGAAAACAAAAGGATCATTGAATGGCGATATTAAAGTTTCGTTACCAATTAATACACAGTTCTGGGAAGCAGATGTACGTTATGAAGTATTAGAAGAAGGAAAAGTTAGTATCTCTGATATAGATAAATTTGTTTCACAATCTAGTAATCCCAAAATATTGTAAATAGATAGTGTGACATATGGTAGCATAACCTATTTAATTACACAAGTAGAACATTTGGCTGTAACTGGATATGAAACAGTAATAATGACTAATGTGAATACATTTTCAAATCGACCTTCAGGTAACTGAGATTAGGCTAGAGTGAAAAGAATCTTTCCAAACGTAACGAAATCAAATCAAGAGATGATTTTATGTTTTTTAAGAATCGTTTTCATACCTTAGATTTAGAAAACATTACTTCTTTACCTGTTCAAATGTTTTATGTGTTTAGTAAATTGTAAGAAGTTTCATTACCCAAAGTAACAGTGGTTGAAAAAGCCGATTAGGAACTAATACCTTTATGGAAACCCCAATTGAAATAGTTAATATGCCTTCCCTTTTAAAAGTAGGAAATAAAATGTTTTAGACGGTAATTTTTTAAAAACTATTACAATACCATATGTACAAGAGGTAGAGGAATTAGAGTTTTATAGAGCCAATGTGCTAGAGGTTGTCGACTTACTGTTGGTGAAGAAAGTTGGGAAAAACGCATTTCGTGTTTTAAGTAATCTAAAAGAAATCAAGATGCGGGAAGTTGAAGAGTTAGAGAATTTTGAAAAAAGTAGAAGAGAAAAAGGGCTTTTCCAATTCGAAGATTGGGTACTTTATGAATAAAGAATTAAGAAAGAATCTAATATCTTTTTGATGCCGTTCATTATTTATTCTGAATCACGAATATATTAGAAAAAACACATAAAATAAAGAACAATGTTTTATATAAGGAGAGAAAGAGAGATGCAATTATGAAGAAAATATTTAGAGTCATGCCAATATTATTACTTTTAGTTAGTTTAATAACGTTTGCAATACCCCAAAATAAAGTGTTTGCAAATAATGACAACATTGCTTTTGGTGAGAATGAAGCTTCAAATTATGTGGTTCATACAACGATGGAATCAGATAAACAAGCAGTTGCAATTGATATTAAAATAGAAGCAAAAGAGAATATCAATATACAGAAGGTAACTTTACCGGATAAAAGTGAAGTTTCTTTAGTAAATTCAAGCATCACTTATCGTGCGTTAGAAAATGGTACATATGTATTTACTGTGTATTATACAAAAACAGAGGGCACTAGTTCTGAGGTCATTAATGATAAAAATCAAACAAATGAAATTTTGACAGTGGATATTACAGTAGATGTGGATGATATTGAAAAATTAATAGAGAAAGAATCATCTGAAAATATTGAAAAGAGTAAAGTTGATCAAGAAAAAGTTGCTCAAGAAAAAGTTGCTCAAGAAAAGTTAAATAAGGAAAATGTGTTAAAAGAAACAAAAATTGAAGATTCAGTACAGGTTTCTACATGGGCAGAGTTAGAGACAGCACTACTAAATAAAGATAATATTTTTATAGAAATAACAAAGGATATTGAAATAGAAGATGAAATCCTTATACAGAATGGAAGAACGGTGCATTTTACTGGTGTCGGCAGGCTGGTCCGTTCTGAAAAGCTTGATAAATCATTGCATATGATAAATATAGAAGAAGGAGGAAATGTGTATATAGAGGGTATTACTATTGATGGTAATAATGTTGGTGATCGATTTATGAACATGAAAAGAGTTGCCACTGCAATAGAAATATCAGGAAAACTTACATTAGTATCTGGAACAATTACTCGACACACCTGCTATGTGATTCATATGCAGGGAAAAAATGCTGAATTTCATATGCAAGGAGGCATTATTACTGAGAACGAAGCTTCTTCTGGTTTATTAATAGAAGATCATGCTACCTTTATAATGGATGGGGGAGAAATCACAAAAAACTCCTTTGATAATTGGTCAGATATGGAAGAAAATGGAATTTATTTATTAAATGGAAGTAAGTTTATATTAAATAATGGATACATCACAAATAATATATGCGATGGATTAATGAGTGGAATTGTTAATGTTAGTGGTGGTCGAAGTAATCGAGATGAAGATGCTGCAAGTTTCGTTATGAATGGGGGAGAAATTTCCAATAATTATAGTAATAGAACAGCTGGAGGAGTAACTGTTGGTACTTGGTTAGATCCTGATTATATAACAGTTGCTAACTTTCAAATGAATGGTGGTAAAATATCCAATAATACTTCTAGATTCAGTGGTGGAGGAGTTTTTATTTTATGTAATGGTGAATTTGAGATGAATAATGGGGAAATCATAAATAATCAAGCTCCTATGGGAGGCGGAGTCTCAGCATTTGATGCTTTTGTTGCGATGGGGGCAGGTGATGCTGGTTTTGATATAAATGATTGGGGCACTAAGTATAATTGTCCTGCTGCATTCACTATGAATGGTGGTGTGATATCCGGGAATAGCACAAATGACGCCATTCAAGCAGATGCTACACAAGGTACAGGTGGTGGTGTTTATGTCGCTTCGAATAAAGTGACATTGAATGCTGGCAAAATAACTAATAATAAGGCAGAAGATCAAGGTGGTGGTGTATATGTTGGAAGTATTCCTTATGAACTTCATATGTATAATACCTTGATTACAGATAATGATGCAACTTTATTAGGAGGAGGGATATGGTCTTGTCCTACTGGTAGTGTACAAATTCATGTGAATAATGGAGGGGCATTGTTTGATAATAATGCCTTGACAAATGCAGCAGGAGATGATTATGTGTCTGTTCCAAGAAGTGATAAGTATATTACAACACTTGCTGAGAGAATGCTAGGGGGAGGCAGTGTTACATATTATGAAGATGGAAAGGTTTTAGAATTAGGAGTATTAGGAAAACCAGATCCATCCGTCTCTCGATTTGATCCTGCAAATCCTGGGGAACCAATAAAAAATATTAGTAATAGTAAAGAAACATATGCTTTGAAAGTTGATACGACACAGAATGCAAAAGAAATAGCAAAGGATGCAGCCAAGCTAATTATTTCAGGAAATACTTCTGTAAGAGGTGGTGGAATAGGAACAAATGGAAGTGTCGTTATTGGAGAAGAAGAGAATAATCAAACCATTCATGTAGAGAAACAATGGGCAACTATAGATGGAAAAACACCGACAGTAAAAGTAGACCTAATTCGTATTGATCAAAATGGGAATAGAACAATTCTTGATACAGTAGAATTAAATGAAACGAATAATTGGAAGGTAACATTTAACCATTTACCGTTGCAATATACTTATGATGTTGGAGAACATGCAATGGAAGGATATAGAGCAACATATGAGAAAGTTGTGAGCGAAAATGAAATATCTATAATTATTAAGAATACACAGAGTACCATCGAAAAAAAAGTAACAAAAGTCTGGAATGATAGTAATAACCAAGATGGAATACGACCAAATGAAGTAAAGGTACAACTTTTAGCTAACGGAAAGGCCTTTGGTGAAGTGCTCACAATGAATGAAAAAAGTAATTGGAGTGCTACTTGGAAAGATCTTCCAAAATATGAATCAGGAAAAGAAATTGAATATACTATAAAAGAACTAGATACAATTTCTGGATATGAAAGTAAGATAGAAAGTGATAAGGATGGAAACTTTATTTTAACAAATACACATGCTGTCGAACTTATCAATAAAACTGTAGCGAAGATTTGGAATGATAGTAACAATCAAGATGGAATACGACCAAATGAAGTAAAGGTACAACTTTTAGCTAATGGAAAGGCCTTCGGGGAAGTGCTCACACTGAATGAAAAAAGTAATTGGAGTGCTTCTTGGAAAGATCTTCCAAAGTTTGAATCAGGAAAAGATATAAATTATTCTATAAAAGAAGTAACAATTTCTGATGGTTATACAAGTAAAACCGAGATTGATAAGGATGGAAACTTTATTTTAACAAATACACATGCTGTCGAACTTATTAATAAAACTGTAGCGAAGATTTGGAATGATAGTAATAACCAAGATGGAATACGACCAAATGAAGTAAAGGTACAACTTTTAGCTAATGGAAAGGCCTTCGGGGAAGTGCTCACACTGATTGAAAAAAATAATTGGAGTTCTTCTTGGAAAGATCTTCCAAAGTATGAATCAGGAAAAGAAATTGAATATACTATAAAAGAACTAGATACAATTTCTGGATATGAAAGTAAGATAGAAAGTGATAAGGATGGAAACTTTATTTTAACAAATACACATACTGTCAAACTTATTCATAAAACTGTAGCGAAGATTTGGAATGATAGTAATAACCAAGATGGAATACGACCAAATGAAGTAAAGGTACAACTTTTAGCTAATGGAAAGGCCTTCGGGGAAGTGCTCACACTGAATGAAAAAAATAATTGGAGTGCTTCTTGGAAAGATCTTCCAAAGTTTGAATCAGGAAAAGAAATAAATTATTCTATTAAAGAAGTAACAATTTCTGATGGTTATACAAGTAAAACCGAGATTGATAAGAATGGTGATTTCATAATTACAAATACTCATGTGCCAGAATCTCCAATCACTCCTGAAAAACCAGATGAGCCAACAAAACCAAAAGATGAGTATACTCCATCTAATAATAAGGCACCACAAACAGGAGATTTTACAAATGTTTCACTATATTTGGTATTTGTTTCTACATCCATAATTGCCATGTCCTTAATTTTTGTTAAGAAAAGAAAATTAAAAATGAAATAAGATTACATAAAGACTTGAAATAACAATTAAGCATTTTCTGGGAGGCTGACAATATGAAAAAAATTAGCCTATGAAGCATTTAATGATTCATTTACAGCATATGGTATCCTCATTAATAAAAAGGTGTATATGCTTATTAATCAGCAGCATCAGCTTTTGCACAGGAAGCAGGAGTTTTAGAAAGTTACCTTATGGAATAATAAATAAGGGAGGTTGATGAAATTGGATTTTTCTTCGTTTAATTATAAACGTTAGAAAGAAAATGAATAGTAAAGATTGACATAAAAAACACACCTGAGCTTTTCTTCCTTAGGTGTGTTTTCATTGGGTAATCAAATTTTTTAGGGTTTTTCGCCAGAAATTTAGGGGGCAACTTCAGTGGGATGAAGGAAACAAACAAAGAATTTAAGACCCCTAAAGTTAAA